>DATCYX010000020.1:0-8160 GCA_036526235.1 Anaerolineales bacterium
CCAGACAATTTCTATTTCCGGGCATCATACCAGAGCAACCGTCCCTCCTGGCTTGGGATGGTTGCTCTCATCTTACATGGGTCACAATTAGTGTTGAGACGTCGCTGGCAGACTGGGCAAGCAGAGCTGGGCGAATCATTCCTTGCAACAAAACTTTATTGCTTGTATACTAATATTCAAAATGAACATGGACAGGTTAGCATTCTCAGCTACCCATCGTTACGCACTTTAACACCAAGATTGCTCAACCCCCATCCAAGAATGGGTGTCATTGTTTGCACCTCATCGAGTGACCGTCTTTATCAACGCAAATCCCACTGGATCGATATCTTGGAGTGAATCCATGCGGACAGAATACGACATTATCATCCAGCACGCCCAACTGAGAGAGATGCCAGGGAAGCTTGTCGATATCGGCATCCTCTCCGGAAAAATTGTTGCCATCAAAGAGAATATCCAGGCCGATGCCCCCGTAATGCTCGACGCCGGCGGCAATCTGGTCACCGAATCATTTGTCAACCCCCATCTTCACCTTTGCAAAGTATATACGCTCCAGATGATGGACGAGGAGGCCCTGAAAGATTATCACGGGGCCGATATGGGCAAAGCTATGACCGCCATCGAGCTGGCTGCCCGCGTCAAGGATCAGTATGATGAGCGCTGGATCATCAAAAATGTGCGCCGGGCAATGGCGGAGGCGGCGCGCTACGGCTGCACCCACATCCGCGCTTTCGCCGACGTGGACAGCAAAGCCCGCCTGGAGGGGGTCAAAGCCCTGATCCGCGCCCGGGAAGAGTTTCGCAATCTTGTCGATATCCAGGTGGTGGCTTTTGCGCAGGATGGCATCCTGCGCGAGGCGGGCGCGGCCGACCTGATGCACCAGGCGATGGCCTTGGGGGCAGATGTAGCTGGGGGCATCCCCTGGATCGAATACACCGATGAAGACATCCGCGAGCACATCAAGTTTGTCTTCGATTTAGCCGTGGAGTTTGATAAAGATGTCTCCATGCTGGTGGACGATGCCGGCGACCCTGGGCTGCGGTCGCTGGAGTGGATGGCCTTGGAAACGATCCGCCGCGGCTGGCACGGCAGGTCGCTGGCACACCATGCGCGCGCCATGGCGATGTATCCCACACCGTATTTTCAAAAAGTAGCTGCGTTATTGAAGAAAGCCCAGATGGGCGTGGTCACCGATCCGCACACTGGCCCGCTGCACGCAAGGGTCAGGGAACTCCTGCAGGAGGATGTCTTGGTATGCCTTGGGCAGGATGATATCTCGGATGCCTATTACCCCTACGGACGCAACAACATGCTGGAGGTGGCTTTCCTGGCTTCGCACCTGCTGTGGATGACCACCGCCTCAGATATGGAGATCCTGTACGATATGATCACGCGCCGCGCGGCACAGTCCATTGGGTTGAGAGATTTCGGCTTGAAGGTCGGCGCCCCAGCGCACCTGGTCATCCTGGGGCAACCCAATGTCCTAGAAGCGCTGCGCTATCACCCGGTGCCTCTGCATGTGATCAGCCATGGAGAGCTGGTCGATCCTGCCAGAGTGGATGCCATCCTGAATCAATGAGGCTGGCGTGGTTTCTCTGAAAAGCTGCTCTTATGCGGAGTTTTTCCTTGCCACCCATCACTCAATCTGCTCAATCCAGACAATGTGACCTATGCTAAAACCAGACGAAACCAGGCTAGTTGATGTTCGCTTTACCCTGAATGGGGACGAGGTCGAGGCTCGGGTTCCGGGCGAGATGACCGTCTTGCGCTTCCTGCGCGATGAGATGGGCATGCTGGGCGTCAAAGATGGCTGCTCGACAGGCCACTGCGGCGCTTGTATGGTGATCGTGGGCGGTAAAGCCACCCGAGCGTGCCTGGTGAAGATGGCCAAAATCGACCAAGCGCGGGTGGAGACGATCGAGGGGCTGGCGAAGGATGGCGCGCTCCATCCCCTTCAGCAGGCATTCATCGAAAAGGGGGCTGTGCAGTGCGGATTTTGCACGCCAGGCATCATCATGACTGCCAAAGCCCTGCTGGATTCCAGCCCCCGTCCTTCACGTACCGAGATCAAGAAAACCCTCACCCAAAACCGCAACCTGTGCCGCTGTACGGGCTACATCAAAATCTTCGAAGCCATCGAGCTGGCTGCAGAGCGGATGGCTAATGGACGCTCTCAATCTCAGGCATTGGCAGACGACGACCCTACAACCGGGAAATCCTTGATCGACCAGATTGCAGCAGATATGGTCACAGGAGAGAACACGTTCGGTGATGATCTGGCCATGGAAGGAATGCTGCACGGCAAAATCCTGTGGTCTGCACACCCACACGCGCGCATCTTGAGCATCGACACGAGTGAAGCCGAAGTGATGCAGGGCGTTGTGGCAGTGATCACGGCCAAAGATATCCCTGGGAAAAACCAAGCCGGGGTAGTGGTGCGAGACCAGCCAGCCATCGCCGCTGAAAAGGTGCGCTACATTGGTGATTCGCTGGCAGCGGTAATTGCCGAGACGGTAGAGATCGCAGAAGCGGCCGTGGGTAAAATCCGGGTCGAGTACGAGGTCCTGCCGGGCGTATTTTCGCCGGATGAAGCCTCCCAACCCGGTGCGCCGAAGGTGCATGAAAAAGGCAACCTGCTGCACCAGGCTGAGATCGTGCGGGGGGATGTGGAGGATGCCTTTGAACGCTGCGCGGTAGTCGTCGAAGATACCTATACCACACCCTTCATCGAACACGCCTTCCTGGAGCCTGAGTCGGGCATCAGCTATGTGGATGACGATGGCAGCCTGGTGCTCAAGATCGGCACGCAGACGGCCTTTGATGACCGCGCACAATTGTCTGAAATCCTAGATATGCCGGCGGAAAAAATTCGGGTGATCCAGATCCCGCCTGGCGGGGCGTTTGGGGGCAAGGAAGACATGATCCTGCAGCAATACCTGGCACTGGGCGCCCTGAAGACCAGGCGGCCGGTCAAAATGGTGCTAACTCGCGAAGAGTCATTGCGTGTGCACGTCAAGCGCCACCCGGCGCGCATGCGCTTCAAAACTGGCGCAGACAATCGCGGGCGTGTCCTGGCTCTGGAGGCGGATATCACCCTGGACACCGGCGTGTACGCTTCACTTGGGATTGACGTGCTCGAGAACACAGTCGTATTTGCGGCGGGACCGTACTTTATACCCAACCTCAGAATCCGCGGCCAGGCGTGGTACACCAACAATGTTTTGGCTGGGGCGATGCGCGGCTTCGGCGTTAATCAAGTGGCATTTGCGCTGGAACAGCAGATGGATGCCATGGCCCGCGCCCTGAACATGGACGCCTTCGAATTTCGCCTGTTGAACGCACTGGATGTGGGCCTGCCGACAGCCGCCGATCACGTGTTGGAGGAAGGAGTCGTTTCGATTAAGCAGACCATCGAGGCTGCTCGCCATGCCTATCAAGGGCTCAGCCTACCGTCCAGCAATGGCAAGAAGATTGGGGTGGGCGTGGCCTGTGCGGTGAAAAACATTGGGTTTGGGCACGCCATTCCTGAGGATGCCGGGGCTGAGGTGGAGCTGGACGCCTGCGGCAATGTGCAGGTGCGCGCCAGCCAGCATGAGTACGGACAGGGGGCGCGCATGGGCTTGATCAAGCTGGCTTCGCGTACGTTAGGTATACCGGCAGAGCACATCCAGGTGCTGGTACCTGATACCCATATTACGCCCTACACCGGGCCGACGACTGCCTCGCGACAGACTTTCTTGACTGGCAACGCTGTGGTGATGGCTTGCCAAGCACTTAAGGACGACCTGTTCGGGCACGCTGCTGAAGTCTTGGGCGTGGAGCCTGGACGCCTGCAACTTCAGGGTGCGCAGATTGTAGATACCCAATCAGAGAGAGCGGTGGATCTCAGTGAATTGGGAGAGCGTTTCGTGGTCGAGCGGCGGTACGTACCTCCGAAAACGGATGGCATGCTGGAGATCGGCGATGCCAGCCACTATGGCAAACCCGATTTTCGATCTCGGGTGACCCATTTCTGCTATGCGTATAACACCCAGGTCGCTATTGTAGAAGCTGATTCCAAAACAGGCGAAGTCAAAGTGCTACATATCATATCTGCAAACGATGTAGGCAAAATTTTAAATCGACAGGCCATTGAAGGCCAGATTCATGGCGGGGTGATGATGGGCCTGGGTTATGCACTCTCCGAACAATTTGTGGTCGAGAAGGGCATTAATCTCACCGATACGCTGTATAAATGCCGCATCCCCACAGCAGATCAGACACCCGAGATCACGTGTGTGATTGTGGAAGTGCCGCATCCATATGGACCTGAAGGGGTTAAAGGATTTGCCGAAGCGCCGTCTCTAGCGACGGCACCCGCCATTATTAACGCCATCTATGATGCCCTGGGTGTGCGCATCACATCTCTACCGGCGGATAAAAAGCAGGTGCTGCGAGCGCTTCAGAATCAGGACAAGGAAAAGCTACCATAATGGAGCCGAGCGATCTGCAAGCCATCTTGCACCAGGTGGGTAAATCTCAGCCCCGTGTGGATGGGTATGAAAAAGTAATCGGCCAGGCCAAGTTTATCGCCGATCTGAACCTGGGCCGGGTGCTGCACGCGCGCGTGGTGCGGGCAAGCCATGCGCATGCGATTATCCGCAGCCTGGATAGTCGGCGAGCGTTGGCAGTCCCAGGGGTTAAAGCGGTCGTCACTGGGGAGACGTGCGCGCAGCGGATCGGCCATGCGATTGCCGATCAATATCCCATCGCGCGAGGCAAAGTGCGTTACTGGGGGGAGCCGGTAGCAGTGGTAGTGGCTTCTACACCGGAGGCGGCCGAGAAAGCAGCCCAACTGGTGGATATTGACTATGAACGGCTGCCCGTCAGTTTGCACCCGCGGCAGGCTGCCCAGCCTGGTGCGCCCCTTATTCACGAGCATCTGGCGGATTACAAGGTTGACTCGCTCATACACCCGATCCCTGGGAGCAATGTCTGCCATCACTACCGCTTGAGCCGCGGCGACGTTGGACAGGCATTTGACCAGGCGGATGTGATCGTTGAAAATGATTACTGGGTGCCGTGGATCGCCCATGTCCAGCTTGAGCCGCACGGTGCAATTGCCCAATGGGATGGGGAGTCGTTCAACATTTGGTCTAGCTCGCAATCGCCCTTTTTCATCCGTGAGACGATCTCAAAATTATTGGATATCTCGCCAGCCAAGGTGCGCGTGATCATTCCCTATGTGGGAGGTGGTTTTGGCGGGAAATCTGACGTCACCATCGAGCCGTTATTGGCTGTCACTGCTCAGGCGGTGCCCGGCTTGCCCATTCAACTTGTATTGACCCGTGAGGAGGTATTTTTTGGCACTGTGGTTGGCCGGGGAGCCTGGGGTCGGATCAAAACTGGTGTGAGCGCCGAAGGCTTGCTGCTTGCCGAGCAGGCTGAGCTATATTTCGGCAGCGGTGGTTACGCGGATTATTCGGTGTGGATCAGCCAGGGTGGGGGGCACAATGCGACTGGCCCGTACGCCATTCCCAATTTAAGCCTGGACTCTTACAGCGTGTATACCAACACGCCCCCAACCGGGGCTTACCGGGGCTATGGACACCCTGAAGTACACTGGATGGTCGAGAGGCAGATGGACCAGATTGCTCGCCATCTCGGCATGGACCCGTTTGAACTGCGCCTGAAAAACCTGCTACTACCGGGCAAGGTGAACGCCCTGGGGCAGGTGATGCAGGAATACAACGGCCGCGCCGACCTGTGCCTGAAAGCGGTGCAAGCGTCTCTCGAAGGGAAATCACATTCCTCCACACCAGGGCGCGCCCGCGGGCGAGGCGTGGCGTGCTTTATGAAATCACCGGTCATGCGCACGAACGCCCAGAGTGGAGCGATAGTGCGCTTCAACGAGGATGGTTCCGTCACGGTTTACACGGGTTCCGTAGAGATCGGGCAAGGGGTGAACACCGTTCTCAGCCAGATTGCAGCGGAGACGCTTTCGATGCCGGTGGAGATGGTGCACTATTCGCCGCGGGTCGATACGGATTTTTCGCCGCACGAATGGCAGACCGTCGCCAGTCACACCACCTGGGCAGTGGGCAACGCGGTTCGCATGGCTGCTGAAGATGCGCTGGAGCAGATCAAAGCGGCTGCTGCGCAAGTCTTAGGGGTGCCGCTGGAAAACCTGATCACCAGGGATGCTAAAGTGTATCCCAGCGGTCAGGAGCAGCTTGCTATCCCATTCGCCAAATTTGCCACCGGCTACCGCCTGCCCAACGGCGCGGCGGTGAACCCACCGGTGGTGGGGCGGGGATCATTTGTGCCAAAAGGATTGACTTTCCCGGACCCGGAGACGGGGCAAGGTAATCTGGCTGCCAGCTGGACATTTGGTTGCCAGGGCGCTGAAGTAGAGGTCGACCTGGAGACCGGCGAAGTCACCGTATTGCGCCTGATCAGCGCCCAAGATGCTGGGCGAATCGTCAACCCAGACGCAGCCCGTGGGCAGGTGGAGGGAGCAATGATCATGGCCCTGGGCGCGACATTGATGGAGAAGCTGCATTTCGATGTGGATGGTCGCATCCAGAATCATAACCTGGTAGACTACCGGATTATCACCACGACGGATACCCCCAGAATGGAGGTGATCTTTATCGAGACGGAAGACGCATCTGGACCCTTTGGAGCACGCGGATTAGGCGAGCACGGTATCGTGGCTATCCCGCCAGCGATTGCTAACGCTCTGGCGGATGCACTGGGTGTGGAATTCAGGGAGATGCCTGTCACATCCGAGATGGTTTTTGAGGCACTGGAAGCTAGGAGAGAAGGAGGTAGTATTGAGGATTATGTTGTATAAAATCGGATCAACCAATTAGCCTGTTTAATTATCAGACAAGCCTAAATGCTGAGGAGTTGGAGAGTATGAAAAAGCGAAATGTTCTATATTCGGTTGTCCTGCTGGTTTTCCTGACCAGCCTGGTTCTGGTGAGCTGCCAGGCCGAGCCACAGACGATCATCCAAACCGTCGAGGTTCCAGGCGAGGAAGTTGTCGTCACTGTGGAAGTACCCGTAATCGAGACCGTGGAGGTGGAGGTGCCTGTCATGCCGACAGAGGAGGCTGTCCGCAAGTTGAAGGTGTTCGGTGCCTTTGCCACACCCATTGAGGAGCCCTGGGACGGCGTGATCCACTCAGCGCTCAACAAAGCCCAAGACGAAGGGGCCATCGAATATGAATACACCGAGAACATCGGTTACGCGGGCGACATGGAGCGCATTTTGCGTGAAGTCTCCGAACAGTCGAAGCCGGATATCATCTTCGGTGATGCCTTTGGCAACGAGGAGGCTGTCCGGCGGGTGGCGGCTGAATACCCGGATATTGCCTTCGTGTTCGGCTCTGGCCTGGGCCCGTCAAACCCCAATGTGTCAGTCTTCGACAACTGGATTCACGAGCCAGCCTATTTGTGCGGAATGCTGGCGGGAGGCTTGACCAAAACCAATACCATTGGTGTGGTCGGTGGCTATCCCGTACCTGAGGTCAACCGCCTGGTCAATGCCTTCATCGCGGGTGCCAAGGAGGTGAATCCAGACGCCAAGGTGCTGGTCACTTTCATCAATAGCTGGTTTGACCCGGCTGCCGCCAAGGAGGCCGCCCTGGCTCAGATTGACAGCGGGGCTGATGTGCTTTATGCCGAAAGGTTTGGCGTGATCGAAGCAGCCAGTGAAAACGGGCTATGGGCGTTCGGAAATATGAGCGACCAGAACTCGCTGGCCCCAGAAATTGTGGTCAGCAGCCCGGTCTGGAATATGAACCCCACTGTAGAATTCATCATCAACCAGGTGCAGACTGGCGCTTACACAGCCATCGATCTAAAAGATTTCAGCATGGTCGCCAAGGGCGGAGCCAGCCTGGCTCCTTTCCACGACACGGAGAGCAAGCTTCCCCCTGATCTGGTTCAAAAAGTCCGGGAAAGAGAGCAACAAATCATCAGCGGCCTCTTCCGAGTTGATATCGACGAGGCTCAGCCAGATCCAGTGAACTAAAATTCACCCCAAACAGGGGGGTCGGATTATCTGACCAGTCTTAGGTTAGATAATCTGACCTACATCTGGGGCTGTCCAAAAAGCGCTAGGATTCGAGTTACAGACTCGAGCTACGTTTAGAAAGCTCGCAACTTTTTGGAC
>DATCYX010000021.1:0-7592 GCA_036526235.1 Anaerolineales bacterium
CCATGACCTTGGCAATCTCAGTTTTGCCTACGCCAGCATCACCTTCCAGGAAAAGCGGGCGGGAGAGTTTATGGGCCAAGTAGATCGAGGTCGCCAGACCCCGTTCGGCGATATACAATTTTTGGCGCAGGGCCTCTTGCAAGGCTTCAATTGATTCAATGGGCATGACTTGATGATACTCGATATTTTCTATAGGACAAGATCTGTTTTTCTGGTTCAGTAATCGTTAGGATAGGTGATCTAAATTTCAATCCAACGACGGTCAACTAGGATTCGAATAGTCGGATATTAGAGCCTCAGGGTCTCGATTACGAGAGATGTTCCATCTGCAATTCGGTCGAGATTTCGATGCAATCCCTTATGGACCGCGCCACCGGGCAGTATTGTGCGTGGAAACCATGGACGCGCTGGGCAGTCTCGCGGTGTTCGTCTGCGATTTTTAGCGTATAGGTTACGTGAATGCGACGAATAATCAGCACCTTCTCGTCCTTGCCTACTTCCCCTCTGATTTGTGAGGTGAGATAACCTTCACCTGCCGGGATCCCGCGCGCTTCCAGCGCGCCGCCAAAGGTCCCGGTCAGTCAGCCACCGGTTGCGGCGATCACATAATCGATCGTCGCAGCGTACGGGTTGTGCACGTTCGAGTCGATGTTATAGTGCTCCGCAATTTCAGAATGCACTCCAAAATGGACTGGGGCCGGTGTCACAGGCAGGTAGGCAAGCCGGTGGGGACCCTTGATGCGCTCAATGCGGATTTCTGAGGTATAAACGGTATCACCTGTCATATATTTTTATGGTCTGGACTTGAATACAAGCTAAGATCAGCCTCTGTTTTCGTTATTTGCCAACAGGATCCTAAGGGTTCTCATTACGAATAATGAGCATGGTATTGGATGAAAACCCTTAGGATCTTTGTTAATCGTACCTTCTATTTTATTGGTTAAAATACAGTGTTCCGCGGCATAGGCCTCTGGCGGGTATCCTCCAACAACCCGCCGTGACCCAGACGCATAAAATCATATCGCGCCAGCCTGTCTCCGGCCAACAGCCTGGGCAGCACCCAATCTACAATATTGGTTTTCTTACTCCGTGCACAACCCGGCACCCCGAGGATAGGTACCGGGCCGATATAACCCAGCATGAGCAGGTTGCCGGGGTCGACCGGGACCCCCACGCATTCGACCTGTCCCCCGGCGCGCTCCACCGCTCGAGGGGCAATATCGTAGCGGTCCATGATCGCCGTTTCACCGGCGAGCAAAATCAAATTCCCATCTTCGCGGATGCGCTGCTCGAGCATTTCAGCCAGCGCGGTTTCCCCACTTTCATCCTCCAGTGGGATAAAGTCCACTTGTTGGATTTTCGAGCCCAGGTTCTCAATGCGCTCAAACAGGGGAGCAAAGTCCTTGAGCAGCCTGTCTTTTATCGAAGGGGATCCGGAAAAAATCACGCTCACACATTTTTCTGAGAGACTGTTCACGGATACAATGGGGCTATCATGGCGAGCGATTGCCTCGACAGCCGCCACCACCTCTTCTGGAAGTGCAAAGGGGATGATCTTGATCGTTGCGATAGTTTTTCTGGGGGTAACGGGGGTGTGGCTGGCTAGGGTGGCAAGCGTGATCCCTTCAAATTGGTTGATCTCGTTTAGCCGGTCGATATCCACACGTATCACGCCTAAGGTCGTTGTTTGCAGGTTCACCCGGCCAGCCGAAGGACCGATGATCCTGGTGTTGGCACCCATCACAGCCGATGCGACCCGCCGGGCGGCTGTGTTTTCATCCAGGTCTCCTTGCTCCAGACGGGCTGCATACACACTGCCTCTGCCGATGGACTTCAGCACCAGGATGTCGGCGGAGGTAAGTGTCCGCCCTTTCCGCAGCAGCCTTTTGCCGTCTGGACCGGCGATGTTATGACCCAGGATGAGCCCTTGGGCAGCCTCCAATGGGACCGGACCAAATATCATGACTCGATCTTGCTCTTTACGCATGTGAAGAACATGCCAGTTAATTTCTTGGTAACGCCTCCCATCATCCGTGAAGCCAGGCTGGCAATGGTGCCAACGATGATGATATCCGCCGTCCATTGCAGCTCTGTGGTCCCATCTCCTCCTTCAGATAGATTCATCTCGCTCATCACGTCTACCGCACTGCCAGGAGCTGTACCGTGGACCTGGACAACAGCGCGATGGGGGGGGTCCATCTCAACAAAAGACACATCATTCGTAAAGAGGACAGAAACCGCCCCAAAGCCAATGGCAGCTACCGCCTTAAACTGCTGATCGGGGACGAGGATCTCCACCGATTTCAACCCGGGAGCACACTGGCTGACCGTGTCGGGATTGGTCAGGAACTCCCAGACCTTCTGCATTGGGGCATTGATGGTTACGTTACCTTCGAATTTCACGATATTACTCCTTCATGAGATAGTTTTCAGGGTTGCGTTCGAACTTGTGGCGGCATCCGGCTGCGCAGAAGTAGTACATGCTGCCCTGGTGTTCCAAGGAATAGCGGGCAGTTGCAATTTCAACTGTCATCCCGCATACCGGGTCGATCGCTGTTTCGGAAACAGGTGCGCTCTCAATTTGCAGCAGTTGTTGGATTTGCTGCCCTGTCCTGCGGCGGTGGATCTGGACTATCTCAGCCAAGATGCTCAGGGCGATCTCATCAGTTGTGACAGCTCCGAAATCGAGCCCAGCGGGGAACTTAAAGCGCTCTTGCCAGCCCGCGGGGAGATCAGAATCCCGCAGATATTGCAAGGCAGCCTGCGCCCTTTTGGGGCTTGCTACCAAGCTGACATAAGGCGCGGGAGTTCGCAAGGCAGCAACCAAGGCTTCCTCATCGTAGTTGCCGTGGCTGGCGACCACGATATATGTGCGCCCTGTGATCTGCAGCGCGGAAAAATCGAGATGATCCTGAAGGTGCATGGCGCCTGGGAAGCGTTCCAATGAGACTTCGTATCCAGCTACGGAAACCGGGTAGCCCATCGCCCTGCCGAGCTTGACCAGGGATTCAGCTGTCGCTAAGTGCCCCACAACCACCAACCGGGGCTGAACGAGCTGGGGTTCTATGAAGATCTCATAGGTTCCCCCGCTGATGCAGGTTAGTGCGATCTCGACCACGCCTTCCTGTGCACCCGTTCCAAGAGATTCCGGCGGGCACAGGCGCAGCAATCTGGGCTTACCATCAGCAAGCGCACGCAGGGCTTCTTTCTTGACCGATGGCTCCGCACAGCTTCCGCCGACCCAGCCCTTCAGCGTGCCATCCGCAGTTATCAGCGCTTTGGCGCCCGGTTTTGCAGAGGTTGGCTTTTCCGCACGCACGACGACCGCAGTTGCAAAGGGCTCACCCTGCTCGGCAAGAGAATTTATGAGTACGAGGTGTTCTGTGATCATAACTGGAGCCTGTAATCCCCCGGGGTGCTCAGGCACTCCGGGGGATGATTTATTGAGAGTTACTTATATTCTGCTGCCCCATGCTCGTTGAGGAGCTCCCAAACCCGGGAGGGCTTGATGGGAATATCCACGTGGCGAACCCCAATATGCCAGAGCGCATCTACCACCGCGTTTACAATCGCGGCGGGGGCGCCTACCGTTGCAGATTCTCCCACGCCTTTTGCCCCGATGGGGTGGTGGGGTGACGGGGTGACTGTCTCGCCCAGCTCCCATTTGGGGGTCTCTACAGCGGTTGGCAGCAGGTAGTCCATGAAGGTGCTGCCATAGATATTCCCGTTTTCATCGTATTGGATCTCTTCCATCATGGCGGGGGCAAAACCCATGGCCAGCCCGCCGTGGATCTGCCCTTCCACGATCATCGGATTGATGCGCACACCGCAGTCGTCCACCGCTACAAATCGACGGACTTTGACTTCGCCAGTACCCCTATCAATATCCACCACAGCGACGTAGGAACCGAAGGGATACGTCAGGTTGGGTGGGTCATAGTAGTTCACCGCTTCCAAACCGGCTTCCATCCCCTGGGGATGGTTGGTGTATGCAGCAAAAGCGATCTCCTGGATGGTCTTCGCCTGGTCGGGAGAGCCTTTCACGTAGAACTTTCCCTGTTCCCAGACAAGGTCCTCCTCGGCAGCTTCAAGCAGGTGAGCAGCGATCTTTCGGGCTTTATCCCGGATCTTGCGAGAAGCGATAGCGGCCGCGGCGCCAGCGGTAGGGGTGCTCCGGCTAGCATACGTGCCGAGACCATATGGAGCAGTATCCGTATCGCCTTCTTCGATCTTGATGTGATCGGCTGGGATACCCAGCTCCTCGGCGATGATCTGCGCATAAGTAGTTTCGTGTCCTTGACCCTGTGACTTGGTGCCAAAGCGTGCGATGGCTTTGCCAGTCGGGTGGACGCGTATCTCGCAGGAGTCAAACATTTTTAAGCCGAGAATGTCAAAATGCTTGGATGGTCCGGCACCGACGATCTCGGTGAAGGAAGAGATCCCGATGCCCATGAACTCACCACGGGCGCGTTTCTCTTCTTGCTCCTTGCGTAGCTCTTCATAGCCCACGATGTCCATGGCCAGGCGCAGGGCGCTGTGGTAATCACCGCTGTCATACTCCCATCCAAGCGCGGATTTATACGGGAACTGTTCTGGCTTGATGAAGTTCTTCATCCTGAAATCAGCGGGGTCCATGCCAATCTCGTGGGCATACAGGTCCGCCATACGCTCAATGGTGTGGACAGCCTCGGTCACCCGGAAGGAACAGCGGTAAGCGATCCCGCCAGGCGGTTTATTTGTATAGGCTCCATCCACCTCAACAAAGGCGTTCTTCAGGTCATAGGATCCGGTGCAGATATGGAAAAGACCGGCAGGGAACTTGGACGGGTTAGCTGCAGCATCCGTGTAGCCGTGATCGGCAATGGTCTTGATGCGTAGCGAGGTAATCGTTCCGTCACGCTTCCCGGCTAGCTCTGCAGTGATGTGATAATCGCGCCCGAATGAATCGGCTGCCAGGTTCTCGGTGCGGTCCTCGATCCATTTAACCGGCGCGCCGGTCACAATCGAAGCCGCCACAGCAATCACATAGCCTGGATACGCCGGGACCTTACCACCGAAACCGCCACCAATGTCGGGCGAGATCACTCGAATTTTTTCCTCCGACAGTCCCAGGTGGGCCGTAATGAGCGCAACCACTGTCCGTATGGCGTGCGGCGCTTGAGTGGTCATCCACAGGGTGAGATGCCCCTCGACAGAATCCCACTTCGCCACGCATCCGCAGGTCTCTATGGAGGAGACGTGGATACGGGGGATGTAGATATCCTCTTTGACGACCACTTCCGCGGCGCTGATATCCGCATTAGTTGCTTCGCGGTTACCCCATTCCCAGTGCCAGATGTGGTTGCTGCCCTTGTCTTCCCGCACTTTCATCGCGCCCGGTTCTAATGCTTTTTTCGGATCCACCATGACGGGAAGCGGTTCGTAATCCACCTCCACTGCGGCCACACCATCGGCTGCAGTGTAGCGGTCTGTCGCCAGAACAGCCGCGACTTCCTGGAACTGGTATTTGACCGTGTCGATGGGCAGCACGTTCTGGACGTCGCTCATCAGTGTTGGCATATTGTGCACATTGTATTGTTGCAGAAGTTTGCCATCTATTACGGCGAGTACGCCAGGTATCGCCGTGGCCTTCTCGCCATTGATACTCTTGATTTTCGCGTGGGCATACGGGCTGCGGACGATGTCGAGGTGCAGCATCCCTGGCAGCTTAAAGTCATCAATATAATTTCCTTTGCCGCGCAGGAAGCGCGCGTCTTCCACTCGCTTCCGGCTATGGCCCAAGCCCATTACCTCTTTAGTCATGGCTGCCTCCTTGTTCCTGCTGCATCTTGTCTGCTGCGTATTGAACGGCTTTCACGATGTTCACATAACCTGTACACCGGCACAGGTTGCCAGAAATTCCCCAGCGGATCTCATCCTCGGTCGGATTGGGGTTCGATTCCAACAGCGCCGATGAGGTCATCAGCATTCCTGGTGTGCAGAACCCGCACTGCAAGCCATGCTTCTCATAGAAACCCTCCTGCAGGGGATGTAGCTTGCCATTCTCAGCAAGCCCTTCAACTGTCTTTACCTCGGCACCATCCGCCTGGACCGCGAACATGGTACAAGACTTAATCGGAATCCCGTTCACTTGGACTGTGCAGGCACCACAAGAGGTGGTGTCACAGCCGATATGGGTACCCGTCAAGTTCAGGGTCTCCCGCAGTAAATGCACCAGCAACAGCCGTGACTCCACGTCTACAGTATGCAATGTTCCGTTGACAGTAATGTTTATGGTATGTGTACTCATGCCTGACCTCCGCTTGCTCGTTCAACCGCTTTCATCAGAGCGCGGTGTGCGAGTGTCCTTACTAGTGAACGCTTGTACGCTTCCGAACCTCGATAATCCGGTTCCGGTTCTGCCGCTTCGGCTGCCAGAGATGCAGCCTGGGAGATGTTTTCCGGGGTGGGAGCCTTCCCAATAAGGTAGTCCTCCGCGGCGCTTGCCCGGATAGGTGTTAAGCCGACATTGGTCAGGCCTATCCCTACGGATGCCACTTTCCCCGCGCCATCGAGCGTGACCTGTGCAGCTACAGCCGCAGTGGCATAATCGCCGACCTTACGCTCCAGCTTCTGGTAGGCGCCCCCAGATCGCCCATTCGAAGATGGAATGCGGACCTCGGTGAGAATCTCGTCCTGAGAAAGGGATGATTCAAAAGGCCCCAGGAAGAATTCATCGATGGGGATCTCTCGCTGACCCGCCGGTCCAGTGACGACCACTCTGGCTCGATATGCCAGCATTGTTGCCGGATGGTCATTGGCGGGATCTGCATGGGCCAGGTTTCCACCAACAGTTGCCCGGTTCCTGACCAGCGGATCGGCTATCAATCGGGCGGTGTCGGCAAGCAAGGGGTAGCGACTGGCAACCAAACTTGAGCCGTCCACGGCCGACTCGCGGGTAAGGCCACCGATTTTCAACCAGCCGTCTTCCTCTTTAATATATTCCAGCCCGGTAACTCGGTTGATATCAACAATAAGGACTGGTTCAGCAAGCCGGAAGCGCATCATGGGTATCAAGCTCTGTCCTCCTGAGAGGATTTTTGCTCCGGGATTTTCAGAGAGCAGAGCCACCGCATCAGCCAGTGTTTCCGGCGCTTGATAATCAAAACTGGGTGGGATCATAAATACCTCCTAAAGGGTGATTTAACATTAAATATCGAACTACCTGTAATCCTTCCAAAAGCACCTCCATTCTGGGTGTGCAACTCTGTTCAAAAAAAAACACACGGGGCAGCATGGGCCTGTCGTGTGTTTGTTACTTCCGGCTATTTTCGGCGAAGGGGAGCGTTGTATGCGGCGAGTGTCTGCACATCCTGCATAATTCTCAAAATAAGACAAATAAGAGTGGTTTGATATTATAGCATGAATTAGTTAGAATAAATTAATAAGTGATAATAAAAATCTAATTTATCCCTTGGATTCAACTCGTAAGTGCAACAGGTACATTCTCTTTAAAGAACTCTTGAAAAGGAGAATTGAAGGCGAGACACTTTCTTGGACGATGGTTGAGCTTGAACATAGCGACTTCAATCTCTTCTTCGGAAATGGTATCA
>DATCYX010000022.1:0-9822 GCA_036526235.1 Anaerolineales bacterium
TCCTGCCTTCAGCACGAGCAAACCATCAGGTGGTCATTTCGTCCCTCCACCGCTCTCACTAATTGAAGATACCGGCCTGTCTGCTCTCTGGTTGCAAGATCTTGCTCTAAAAATCATGTATTTCCAGGGTTATATGACGGGCTTCAAGATGGCTGAGGAGATTGCCTTGCCTTTCAATGGCATTGTAGACCAGATACTCGAATCTCTAAAAAGGGAGAAATTCGTCGAGGTAAAGTCATCTCAACAAATGGGGTTGGGTGAAGGGTCTTATCAATATGCTCTCACTGGGGCTGGGATTGCCCGCGCTCGTGAGGCCATGGAGCGCAGCCAGTACGCCGGCCCTGCTCCGGTTCCTTTGAAAGTGTATAACGAATCGATCTTACGTTATAGCAAAGGCCGGCCTATGGTTGGCAGCCGCGACCTTAGGCAAGCGCTGTCTGAGCTGGTGCTCAACGAGCGCACATACCAGCGCTTAGGCCCAGCGATCAATTCTGGCACTTCGATCTTCCTCTACGGCCCCCCTGGCAATGGTAAAACTACGATCGCTCGTGCTGTAGGCCAAATGATTTTGCGCGAGAGCATGTATATTCCCTATGCACTATATGTCGATGGACAAGTGGTCAAGCTTTTTGATTCGGTCAATCATCAGCTACTACGTGATGAAGATTCCACCCCATTAGGCACTGGTTCATTGCGTAGCGGCTCACGACGAGATCCACGCTGGCTACGGATTCGACGCCCATTTATCGTTGTCGGCGGCGAGCTTAATATGGAAAGCTTGGATCTGGTTTTTGATGATGTGAATAAATTCTATGAAGCGCCCTTCCAGGTTAAAGCCACAGGCGGTATTTTATTAATTGATGACTTTGGCAGGCAGCAAATTAGACCTCGCGATTTACTCAACCGCTGGATCGTGCCATTGGAAAATCGCATCGACTATTTGACCTTGCACACGGGTCGCAAGGTCGAAATACCCTTTGATGTACTAGTGATTTTTTCAACCAACCTGCCCCCGAAAGACCTGGTAGACGAAGCCTTCCTACGTCGCTTGCGGCATAAAATTGAAATTGGTGACCCAAACTACAACGATTATCGGGAGATCTTCCGGAGAGTGGCAGTAGCCAAGGACATTACCTATAGTGATCGCGGGCTGGCTTACTTGCTTCAAGAGTGGTATATCAAGCGAGGGCGTAAGATGCGCGCCTCCCATCCGCGTGACCTGTGCGATCAAATCCTGGATATCGCCCGTTATTTATCGGTTGAACCGGCGATGACACGCGATCTTCTCGACCGGGCGGCAGAATCGTATTTCGTTGAACTTTATTAAAAATTCAACCTATGTTGGACCAACTTCCCAATCCTGCCATTATCGCTCACAGGGGCGCTAGCGCCTACGCGCCTGAAAATACGCTTGCAGCATTCGAGCTAGCTGTGCGCCAAAAGGCTGATGCGATTGAACTCGATGCCAAACTCACGCTCGACAACCATGTGGTAGTATTTCATGACCAAACCCTGGAGCGAACGACCGGCGTTCATGGACGGGTTATTGGCTCCAAATTAGCTGATTTACGCCGCCTAGATGCAGGCAGCCACTTCGATGTAGCTTATAGGGGTGAGACGATCCCGACCTTGGACGAGGTTTTCGAGTTGGTGGGCAGATATATCTTAATCAACGTTGAACTGACCAACTACGCCTCTCCCACCGATCACCTGCCTGAGCAAGTCGCCGAGATCGTGCAGAAACACAACCTCGCACAGCGGGTGATGTTCTCATCTTTCAACCCCATTGCCCTGCTACGCATCCATCGCAAACTTCCGCAGGTACCCATCGGGTTATTAGCTTATGATGGGCGCAAGGGCTCCTGGGCACGCTCCTGGCTAGGAGAGTTAATTCGCTACCAGTCGTTGAATATCTCCCTTGAAGACGCTGAAGCTAGCCTGGTAGACCGAGTTCACCGGAAAGGTCGCCGCCTATTGGTATACACTGTCAATCAAGCTGAAGATATGCGCCGCCTCTTCCAGCTTGGGGTGGACGGTATCTTCACCGACGACCCTCTAACTGCGAAGAGGGTTTTATCCACAGGCAGCGAGCAACGCCTGAAAAACAAGGAATCATGATCCCATACACCTGGATTGAGCAAGCGCGGGCGCGTATCGCTGCGCACATTTTACACACACCAGTCACATTTGATCCAGAATTAAACACCTACCTGAAGTGGGAAAATCTGCAGGTCACAGGTTCATTCAAGGCGCGTGGGGCATTCAACAAAGTGTTCACCCTGCAAGCTTGGGAATTAGAACGGGGACTGGTAGCGGCTTCGGCTGGGAATCATGGACAAGGGGTCGCTTTGGCTGGTTCCAAGGCAGGTGCCCAAGTACTAGTCTTTGCCTCAGAACATGCCGTGCCAGCCAAGCTGGACGCTATGCGAGCCTTAGGTGCGGAATTGCGGCTAATTCCCGGCGGATACAGTGAGGCTGAAAGAGCAGGGTTGGAATATGCTGCGAATAGCGGGACAACCTGGGTTTCGCCCTATAACGATGGGCAGGTGATTGCCGGGCAAGGTACGCTGGTGCTTGAAACGCTGGAAGATATGCCAGAACTGGCGAGCGCCACTTGGGTGGTGCCTGTCAGCGGTGGTGGATTAATCTCTGGGGTCGGTGCTGCGCTCAAAGAGGGAAGTGCACCTCCTCAAGCTAAGCTGGTTGGAGTTCAAACCGAAGCCTCGCCATTTATGTATGGTCTTTATCACAATGGCACTCAAGAGAATGCTGTTGAACTGCCCAGCTTAGCCGATGGATTGGCGGGTCCCGTTGAGGAAGGCTCTATTACCATTCCATTAGTACGACAATATGTGGACGATATAGTCTTGGTAAATGAATCGGAAATCACCAACGCTATCCGTTACGCCTGGGAAAAGTACCATGAACGTATAGAAGGATCGGCAGCCGTAAGTCTGGCAGCTATCCTCAATAATAGAGTGATAGATCGCCCTACGGTTTTAGTTCTATCTGGCGGAAACATCCAGCCTAAAGTGCACCAAGAAATTGTGGGAGGCGAGGCGTGGAAGACATAACCCCAGATGAGGTCATGGTGGTATGTATTGCTCGCCAAATTCGAGATGGCGAAACTGTTGCCCAGGGTTTGGCAACTCCACTCGTTGCAGCCGGTTACTTGCTGGCACGAGCTACCCACGCTCCCAATTTGTACTTTGCCTCTGCAATCGGACAAAGCATTTGCCGCTATCCTGCGCCATTGGGGCTGACCCGAATCGAAAGCCTTTGGTTAGATCGCTCTTTAATGAATACTGGATTCGCCCGCGTAGCTACTGAAATACTTCCCAATCTGAGGCCAAAGGAGTTCTTCCGCCCTGGACAGGTTGATCCGGCAGGTAATTTTAATAACATAGCCATAGGCAAGACTTACCTCACGGATGTAAAAAAGCGGCCCCGTCTGCGATTACCCGGCTCTGGAGGCATCCCAGATGTGACCACTTTTCTTGACGATATATTTCTTTACGTGCCACGCCACTCGCGCGTGACGTTTGTTGCACACCTGGATGTGCGTTCTGGACTGGGTCACGCTCCCGAAAGAAAACTCGGCTCAGGGGCCCGATACCTGATCTCCGATTTGGGCGAGTTCGACTTCGATGGGGGTCGTATGCGCTTGACCAGCTACCACCCTGGAACCAGCATTGAGCGCATAGCGTCCCGTACTGGCTTCGAACTTGATATTGCCCCTGATGTGCACGAGACACCAGCTCCATCACCTGAAGAACTCCATATCCTACGAGAGGAGATCGACCCGTTGGGCATCCGCAAGCTGGAGTTATTAAGCGGTAAAGCTAGGCATGAATTATTGCACCAGATTATCAATGCAGAATCAGCTATCCAAGTCATTCAGGCTCGATAAATCATGAGGTTTCTTTCACATCTTACTCGGAGTCAATCTAATGGGAGTTCATCGACTTCCGGGTGGATTACATTTATTGTATTAATATCGATACTCCTGGCATTCATTAATCCTTTGGCTAGTGTCCAAGCTTCGCCAGCTTATCAGGTGGCAACCCCAATGGAGCGAGCTGAATCCTTGCTAGATGATCTCTCTCCAGAGGAACGCGTCGGTCAGCTCTTCCTGGCGACTTTTCAGGGATCAGACATCGATGGTAATTCGGAAATTAATGATCTGATCACCGACTATCATATTGGCGGCGTCATCCTCCTTGCGCGCAATGACAACTTTACAGCAGATCCAGATGAGCTGGAACGCATCTCATCCATGAATCGCCGATTACAGCTGATCCGCTGGTCTGCAGCTCAACAAACGCGTATCACCGCGTCCGGGGAGAGTTTCACGCCCACATTCGTCCCCTTATTTATAACAATCGCCCAAGAAGGCGATGGCTATCCCTACGACCAGATTTTGAATGGTCTCACTCCCCTGCCCAACGAAATGGCCATGGGAGCCACCTGGAATCCTGATTTAGTCTCTCAGGTAGGAAATGTATTAGGACAAGAGCTGTCTGCGTTAGGGTTTAATTTGCTATTAGGACCATCGCTGGATGTTCTAGAAACACCGAATCTCGAAGGGGGTAGCAGCTTAGGAACGCGCACGTTTGGGGGAGACCCGTTTTGGGTGGGTAAATTGGGACAGGCTTACATCAGCGGCATCCACCGAGGGAGCGGAGGGCAGATGGCGGTGGTCGCCAAGCACTTTCCAGGAAACGGTGGTGCAGATCGCTTGCCTGAAGAAGAGGTAGCTACAGTACGGAAGTCCCTAGAAGAGCTGCAAAACTTTGACCTAGCACCGTTCTTCGAGGTCACTGGTGAGGCTCAATCTCCCGATATGATTGCCGATGCTTTACTCACTTCACATATCCGTTATCAGGGATTCCAGGGAAATATACGCGCTACCACGCGCCCGATCAGCTTTGACCAGCAAGCATTTAATTTATTAATGAATCTACCCATACTGGCTGAGTGGCGGCAAAACGGGGGCGTCATGGTATCTGATGATCTTGGAAGCCGGGCAGTACGCCGCTTCTCGGAATTGACAAACCCTAACCAACCATTTGACGCGCGCCGCGTGGCTCTGAATGGCTTTCTTGCTGGAAACGATTTGCTCTACCTCGGCGACATCATTGCTGGTGACGATCCCGACGTCAATTCGACTACCGTCAATATCCTGCGCTTCTTTGCCCAGAAATACCGCGATGATACAGCTTTTGCCCAACGGGTTGACGAATCAGCACTGCGGATTCTGGCGCTCAAATATAAGCTGTATGATGGTTTTTCGCTCAACCAGATTCTCCCTTCGCCAGATAACCTGGAATTGATCGGTAATTCCGGCGAAATTACCTTCGAGGTGGCTCAAAATGCCGCTACGCTTATCAGCCCCTCACTAGAAGAATTGGATGGGGCCGTACCTGACCCCCCAGACCGCACCGAGCGCATCGTCTTCATTACCAATGCCCGCCAAACTCTTCAATGCAGCCTATGTCCTGAGCAGCCGATTTTAGCCGTAGATGCCATGCAACAAGCTGTCCTCAGGCTTTATGGACCAGAAGCTGGTCGGCAGGTGACCCCCTGGTTTTTGTTTTCCTATTCTTATGAAGACCTGATCAAGATGCTGGATGGCGATGAGAATTTTTTCCAGTTTGAAAGAGATATCAAGCGAGCCAATTGGCTGGTCTTTGCCTCTCTCGATGTGAGCTCAGATGACCCTACAACGCTGGCTCTCCACCGCTTCCTGGCAGAACGACCGGACCTCTTTCAGCAAAAGAGGCTGATCGTCTTTGCATTCAATGCCCCGCATTATTTAGATGCAACCAATATCGCCAAGCTCACTGCCTATTACGGGCTGTACAGCAAAACTCCAAATTTCATCGACGCAGCTGCCCGCCTGCTCTTCCGCGAGCTTCGTCCGGCGGGAGCCTTGCCAATTTCAGTTCTGGGTGTGGGTTATGATCTGATATCTGCGACCATGCCGGACCCTAACCAGCTAATCCCACTCATGCTCGATCTCCCTTCGGAATCTGTCACCAATGGAACCAGTACGCCAGAACCTGTCCCAACTCCGGAGTTTCGGGTAGAAAGCCTGATAGCAGTGCGCACTGGAGTGATCATCGATCACAACGGTCACCCAGTGCCGGATGGGACACCTGTACAGTTCATCGCAACCACCAACGGTGAAGTCAATACATTACCCCAAATCGTAACAACCCAGGACGGTATCGCCTTTACCACCATTCAGGTGAATGCCTCGGGGTCGCTGGAAATTCGCGCTGAAAGTGAACCAGCCAAACAATCGCAAATATTACACTTCGATATACCAGCAATAAATGGAGATATAACTCCCACTGCAACTGAGATGCCTACTGAAACCCCCACAACCATGCCCAACCCAACAATACTACCAACCCAAATGGCAACCCAAGAACCCGAAAATTTGGTCAGCCCCAATTTCCGAGATTGGATCATGGCCATCCTTTTGACGTCTATTGTGGGTGCATTATCGTATCGATTGGCCGCCTATATGGGTCAGGTCAGATGGGGCGTTCGTAGCGGATTTTTATCTTTAATCGGTGGCCTGCTAGCCTACACCTATCTCGCCCTAGGCGCGCCTGGCAGCCAAAATCTATTGGAAACAGCTGGAAGCTGGGGAATTGTCTTGGTTACTCTTACCGGATGCACTGCGGGAATATTAGCTGCCTGGAGTTGGCGGGCAATCCAATCAGCATTAAAATCCGAGAGCAGATCAGCGAATTAGCGTAAAAATCAGACTCAACAAAACCAGGCCTGCCGAAATCCACACCATTGTCAATTCGGTGGGAGAGGATACCAAATCTACCAGAGACGGTCCTGGAAGAGGGGCACGCGGCCGGGTGGCTGGGTTCCACTCGCCTAAAAGTGCCTGGCGGAAGGCTTCCACATCTTGAGGACGTTCCTCCGGATGAAGATTCATCGCCCAAAGAATCGCTCTATCTGTGCGCAAGCTGATATCTGGGTTAATCTGGCGAGGTGGGATAAGCCGATCTGGATTTAGAAATAATTCGCGCGCTTCCACAGGTGGCTTGTTGGTTAGCAGATGGTATAGTGTTGCCCCAAATGCGTATATATCGCTGCGGGCGTCAGTATGGCCAGTATCCCCACCGTATTGCTCCAATGGGGTATACAATGCGGTGCCACGTCCCTGCAATATCGTAATGGTCATTTCGTCGGACGCTAAGATTTTCACCAATCCAAAATCTACCAGCTTAACCAGACCATTGGGTGTCAGTTTTAAATTGCTAGGTTTAATATCCCGGTGCAGGATTGGGGGGTTTTGGTTATGCATGTAAACCAACGCGTCAGCTAATTGATTTGCCCAACCGAGCACGTCACGCTCGGATAAAAATGCCCCCCGCTGGCGGGCTTCGACCATCAATGTGCGCAGATCCTTTCCCGGAACAAAGTCCATTACCAAGTAATCACGACCGCCCATTGAGAAAAAATCGGAGACCTTGGGCAGGTTGGGATGATCCAGGCGCGCTAATACTGTAGCCTCGCGCAGGAACTGCTCGCGGGTTTGCTTGTATAGATCGGCTGGCATGGTGCGGTCGTGTTCGACCTCCTTGAGCGCACACAACCGCCCTTCCAGCCGCAGATCATCTGCTAAATAGATGCTTCCCATACCCCCTTGGCCTATGATCCGTTTTATTTTGTAGCGATTTCTTAATACTTCTCCTGCTTTTAGCGGCGTTGGCATGATTTGAAATTAAGATTATCTATAGATGCCCACAGTATGATATTATACCCGTGGAGGCAGGGACATGGTAATAAAAGGTGAAGAAGTCCCAATGTTAATGGCTGAAGCTGGACCATTGAATGGTCAGCGCTGGCCTATTCGTGGCAGTCTAATCATCGGGCGAGATTCAGATTGTGAAATCGTGATTCCTGATCGGCAAATCTCACGACGTCACGCCCGCATCACCACAACGCCCAAAGGAGTACTCCTGGAAGATCTGGGCAGCAAAAACGGTACATATTGCGATGGAGTGCGAGTTGATGAACCAGCATTGCTGCAAGATGGAACCAGTATCCAATTCGCTTTTGTACAAACCTTCATGTTCATGAGCTCAGATGCCACTTTACCTCTTGAGAATGATCACCTTCATCCTGTGAGAGCCGAGACTAGCTTACTGCGACTCGAGCTGCGCTCAAGGAGGGTGTGGATAGGCAACCAGGAAATTCTGCCACCCCTATCAGCCTCTCAATTTAAATTATTAGAGTTGCTTTACAATAATCAAGGAAAAGTAGTGACCCGCCAGGAGCTCATCGAAGCCATCTGGGGAGAAGAACAGGCGATCACTGTCTCCGAGCAAGCTCTAGACGCCCTCGTACGACGATTGCGTGAACGTCTTGCCACTTTTGATCCATCTCGCGCCTTGATAGCCACGGTTCGCGGTCACGGTCTTCGACTCGACAACCCTACAGAATAATCACTGCCCCTTAAATTTCATCTGCATCGAGTAGCGCATGGATTGGCGGTGGACAGCCTTGAGATTTGCCACCAGCTCCTGATCCTGACTGCCACCTTCCACCCGTGCGACGAGTCCCGTGAGCGTATCCAAGAATTCGGGTGTAATCATATCCTGATTATCTTCTAGGATTTTCTGGCGGGTAGTCTCGTCTGGCGCGTCAAGCAATTCCTCGATGAAAGCGATCTCTGGAGGTGCAGAGGATGCTTCTTGGATGACCTGCACAACCCTTTGCAAATCATTGATTTTCTCTAAATCGCCCTGCCCACGTGCAGCTTCAAGAGCCGTGTTCAACTCCTGGATAAAGAAGTCATCAAATGCAGGCAGGTATTGCGCCGCCGCCGCGCTAACATCTTCAGCTTGCAGAATATTATCTAGCAACTGACGAGACTGAGCAGCGCGGGCTTCAAGCTGCTGGTCCACCTGACGGGTTAAATCTAGCAGACGCTCGCGCAATTGAATTAAACGGGTCCGTCCATCTCCGCGCGCTCTGTCGATACGATCGCTGAGGATTTGGAAGAACGTATAATCCATAACTGGTCTGGCAAGGCTGACGAAAGCACTCACGCGCGTATCATTGGGAGCCTTTATCACCAGATCCAACAATTTATCCCGCGTTAAATCCTGCCCAATTTCTTGCAATGAAGATAGAGCCGCCTCCACCTCTTGAGTCTGCTCTTGCAACTGGCGACCAAAGGTTGTCTCCGGCAATATGCTCTTTTGAAGCTCAGCTAAAGCTTGGGCTGTCTCGCGATCATTAGAAGCCATGGATGTCTCAAGCAACCGGCTAAGCATTCCAAAGAACTCTGCGTCGATCAGTTCGTCTTCGTTACGTGCCATCTCAATGCGAGACTCTTCAGAGGCATTCAGAAGACGCTGCAACAGGTTCAATTTCGTCTGTTGAGCCTGGATCATCTCACGCGTGATCCCATCAGCTTCCAGGATGCGCTCCAGCATTCCCTGGAAGGTCAGCATGGTCTGAGGGCGCAACAAATATCCTTTCCGCTTCTCCTGGGGTAGATTGTTGACAACCTTATTGATCAATCCCCCAATTAATCGCTCCTGTTCATCGCGAGTTAGGCCCATCTCAGGGGGAAAGAAGGTGAGCAATAATTCCTTTTCTGGGTCATGATAGACCAGTGGGGTTGCCACGCTGCCTTGATAACCACAATGGGGACATTGAGCTACATTCGTTAGGCCTGAAAGTAGTCTTTGCTTTGCAGAGGGTTCTACACCAACATCAAATAGCTGTTCAATATCAGCGACGATTGGTTGACGGCAGTTTGGACAATTAATGCGGGTTTTT
>DATCYX010000023.1:0-7569 GCA_036526235.1 Anaerolineales bacterium
GTGAGGCATTACTTTATTTTTTACTGTTTTCCGAAACCACCTCCTCTCGATGATGATTCTCGTTACTCTTGGATGTAATGCAGTTTAGATTGAAGTGAGGCAAGTAATGAACTGCAAAGCTATCCTTGTTATGAAGGACGCACATGACAACGATTTTACCGATAACATCCGATATGGTCAAGGACTAGCTCATGATATTTATGAAAAATTTTTACGGTAAAGTAGCTGCCCACGTATCGATAAATCTGTGTTACGGATTTTTAATGCCAGGTCTGCAGCCAAGTTGCGCATCAAGCGATACCCGAGGGATGGATCCGTATCACAGATTCCCAGTAATCGATCGCTAGGAATTACCAGCAAGCGTGTGTTAGCTTGCGCGGCGCGGGCTGAAGCCGAGCGTATGCCTCGATCGATCAACGCAATTTCACCGAATGATTGCCCCCTACGCAGGGTGGCAATCGTCGCGGGTTCCTGTTCTTGCTCAGGTTGATCGCTCACCAAGGAAGGGTTGATCAAAATATCCACTTCTCCCTGGGCAATGACATATAATTCATCGCTGTGGGTCCCTTCCCAAAAGATCATCTCACCGTAGTTAAATATTTTTTCAGTGATGATGCCCGAGATCTTCTCCAATTGAGCCGAGGTCAATTGGTAGAAAATATCTGCCTGTTGTAGCTCAAAGGTCATGATGGACATACGATTTTTCTAGATCTCTGGTGATATTTTATCGAGGTGCTAAAGTCTATAAAGTCTAGCATAAATCACAAAAATGTCAATTCTAGCGCGGTGTTCTTTAAGACCCCCTATGGTAAAATGGGGTCGAAATGAGCACAACTGATAACCAGGCTTTGCCTACCCAACCCAGCCTGATGACCTCCCTGATGGCTGGTTTTGACGCGGTCACAAATCACCTTGAATTGATTCTGTTCCCGATCATTTTGGATTTATTCCTTTGGTTCGGACCCCACTTACGCCTGAAGGAGCTAGTCGTAGAGTTCACAAACCAGATAGGGAATTTATCCGGGCTCGATACACCTGAGGTATCTAATGCATTGCAGCTAAACCGCGAGCTGTGGCTATTGGTTGCTGATAGGCTCAACATGTTTTCCGCACTACGGGCTTATCCAGTTGGAATACCCAGCCTGATGGCTTCTCGTCAACCGCTGGAAGCGCCACTCGTTCAACCAGTGGGGTGGGAAGTGTCTTCGGTTGAGGGTGCGGCAGTCTGGTGGTTTATTCTCAGTGTAATGGGTTTGGTGGTTGGTGCTTTATTCTTTGTTTTGGTGGCGCAGGCTTCTCTTCACGGCAAGATACACTGGCAGATAGCGATTGGTCAATGGCCTCGGTCCTCTTTGCAAGTTATTTTACTAACCCTGTTCATTGGGATATTGATACTAGCGATTAGCATCCCAGGGAGCTGTTTGATCACCGCGTTGACATTGACCGGCTTGCCGGTTTCCCAAATCAGCCTGTTGCTTTTTGGTGCTGTGGCACTTTGGGTGCTATTTCCCTTCTTGTTTTCGGCTCACGGCATCTTCACCTACCAACACAAAATGTGGACATCGGTCCGGCAGGGAGCCAGAGTAGTTCGTATGACGCTTCCCAAAACCAGCCTTCTTTTCCTTAGTATTGTGGTGATCAGCGAAGGACTGGATACGCTCTGGCGGGTACCTGCAGAAAACTCGTGGATGTCGTTGATCGGGGTTACCGGGCATGCGTTTGTGTCTACGAGCTTGCTGGCAGCAAGCTTTATTTACTATCGCGACGCTACACGATGGGTACAAAGATTAATTCAGCAGTCATTAATGGTTGAAAGCAAGAAATTGCGTGAGCGCATCACGTGACTCTAGGATTAAGACAAGAAAATCGAAAAATAAAATTTATGGGCGTATCAATACGTCTCAATATTCGCCCATTTTTTTTCCTGATTCTCTAATCTTACAACTCTGATATCGTTTGAGGAGATGACGTGGTAAAAAGTGAAACTTTCTCGTATGAGGCAAAAGATATACAAGTGCTGGAGGGGCTGGAAGCCGTGCGGCGCCGACCTGGGATGTACGTGGGCGGCACCGACCTCAAGGCTTTACATCACCTAATATATGAGGTAGTGGATAACTCCATCGATGAAGCTCTGGCAGGGGCGTGTGACCGTATAGAAATCATCATTCATCCCGATAGCAGCGTTACGGTCAGCGATAATGGGCGCGGCATCCCGGTAGATATCCACCCCCAAATTAAGAAGCCAGCCCTTGAAGTAGTGATGACTATGCTACATGCCGGCGGCAAGTTTGGCGGAGGTAGCTATAAAGTCTCCGGTGGTCTGCATGGGGTGGGCGTATCGGCGGTTAATGCCTTATCGGAATGGTGCCAGGTAGAAGTCCGCCGGGATGGCAAAGTGCATTTCCAGCGTTACGAGCGCGGTTATCCGAAAAACCCAGTGAGCGTGATCGGCAAGTCCGACTCAAAAATCACAGGTACGACTACCACGTTTAAATTTGATAGTGAGATTTTCAAAGGCGATGTGGATTACCGCTTCGAGACGCTGGTGCAGCGCTTCCGAGAGATGGCTTTTGTCACGCGCGGTGTGACCATCTTCTTGATGGATGAACGCACTGACCGGCAGATGACCTTCTACTTCGAAGGCGGTATCACATCCTTTGTGAGATATCTGAATCGCAATCGGAGCGTCTTGCATCCGGTGGTTCATCTGGAGAGGGAGGTGGATGGTATCACCGTTGACGCTGCCATTCAGTACACCGACGCCTTTTCTGAGTCTGTATATGCGTTTGCTAATACGATCAATACCATCGACGGTGGCACTCACCTGACAGGTTTACGTGCAGCCATTACCCGCACGATCAATGACTATGCCCGCCGGAACGGCTTGCTTAAGGATTCTGATCCCAATTTCACCGGCGACGACACGCGTGAAGGTTTGACTGCGATCGTCAGCATCAAGCACCCTGACCCGCAGTTCGAAAGCCAGACCAAAGTTAAATTGATGAACCCGGAGGTGCAAACCCTCTCGCAACAGGTGGTGGGTGAGGCTTTCAGCGTATTCTTGGAAGAAAACCCGTCTGCGGGCAAATCGATCGTGCAAAAATGCCTGACCTCGGCGCGGGCGCGAGATGCAGCCCGTAAAGCGCGCGACCTGGTAATCCGAAAGTCTGCGCTGGAGAGCCTTACATTGCCCGGCAAGCTGGCTGATTGTTCGGAGCGCGACCCACAGAAGACTGAGCTGTATATCGTGGAGGGAGATTCGGCTGGCGGGTCAGCGAAGCAAGGACGTGACCGGCACTTCCAGGCGATTTTGCCGCTGCGGGGAAAAATCCTCAATACGGAACGGGCGCGATTGGATAAAATCCTGGCGAATAACGAGGTCAAGGCACTTATCTCAGCCCTGGGGACTAGTGTTGGTGAGAGCTTTGACGTTTCGGGTTTGCGTTATGGGCGGGTGATCATCATGACCGATGCTGACGTTGATGGTAGCCATATTCGCACCCTATTATTAACCTTCTTTTTTCGATATATGCTATCGCTCATCGAAGAGGGTCATTTGTACATTGCACAACCACCGTTGTACCGTATTGCTTATAGAAACCAGATCCGTTACGCCTATAGCGATAGCGAAAAAGATCAGGTGCTTGAATCTTTAGGTACTAGCTCAGAAAAAGCCGTTCTTTCTCGTTATAAAGGTTTAGGCGAGATGAATCCCCAACAGCTTTGGGAGACAACCATGGACCCGGCCCAGCGAACGCTCTTGCAAGTTACAGTGGAAGACGCTGCAGAAGCTGATCGCACTTTTGATATGCTCATGGGTTCAGCGGTCCCACCACGCCGTCGTTTCATCCAAACCCATGCCCGAGACGTGCGAAACCTGGACATATAAAGTGCGATAGGAGGAATTATGCCGGTTAAAAAAGGCCCGCGCCCTGTGGCTGGGCCGTCATTAGTTAAGTCTATGCGTAAAACAGTATTGCCTCGCCCCGTGACACCACTGGCTAAGCCGGGGACAAATCCTCGCTTGGCGGAAGCCAGGGTGTTGCGCCGCGAGGCAGTCCGGCAGGTTGCGAACAAGGTTCAGCCTAACCGCCCAAGACCGGTTGTGCGTCCGGCTTCTGCACCGGTGCGAGTAATGCCCAGAACTCCAGCCCCCCCTCCAGCCACAAAGGCGGTGCGCAGACCAGCAGTGCCTGCCAGCGGTGTACGGGTCGCGGCAGCGACTGCTGCCGCAGCAGCAGGGTTTTTGGCTTTAAACGCCGCAGCCGCGCACACAGACATTGCATCTGAGATTCGATCGCTGCAGTCGTCCCTGTCCAATTTGGAGAGACGCAGCACCTTTAGTGATATCGAATCAGACGTTGTCAATATCGATTCATCCTTACAGCGCGCTTCGGAGTTGTTAGAAAGTGCCCGAGGTAAAGGCTATGCCTTTCAAGGTGACCTTGAGACCACGTTGTATAACACCATGAGTACTTGGGAAAGTATGCGCCCTCAGGTCAACAACCTTGTTCGGCAACAGAAAAATGCTCTGAAAAGCCAGCTCGTTGGTGTCAATCCGATGATCCAGAGCTTGAACCGGGTGGTTGGCAACCCAACTGCAGCGACGGCGCAGCTGCGCAGCACTCAAAACCACGTCAATGGCCTATTACATAATATCTCACGGATAGAAAACGATATCCAGAACCGTTATGATGCGGTGGAAACACAGGCACAAAAGCTGAACACGCGCTTGACCCAAATCCATTGGGCAATGGATCAGCTGGTTCAGGCCAAATTTCAACTTGACAGTGGAGAAGACCTGGTGATGGCGGTGCCCACCCGCTGGGACAAAGAGGGCAAGGATGACCCGGAAGGGGTTCTCTACCTGAGTAACCGCCGTCTTTTGTTTGAGCAGAAGGAAAAAATCGCCACGAAGAAGGTCTTGTTCATTACAACCGCGTCCGAGCTGGTACAAGAATTGCTCATTGATCAACCCCATAGCGGCATCAGTGGCGTGAAGGCTGAATCTAAGGGATTATTTGGGCACCAGGATTTTCTAATGGTTTCTTTGAGTGACCCAAGGCTTGGAGATGTCTCGTTGCATATAAACGGGCAGGATTCCAAAGATTGGGCTGCGCTTATTGAGCGCGCCCGTTCGGGGCAAATCGAAGCCGAGCGTGCTAACGTATCCGCCGGTTTTTCGGTGGGAGATCTGACAAAACCACTCACTCCAGCCGATATTATGGCGCTACAGAGCGAAGTCAATGCCTTGCAGGATGAAGTGATGCTGAAATCCGCAAGGCAGGAATTGGCGGAGTTGGAGAATGATGTGCGCTCCCTGGAGCGAAAGCTGGCCGAAGTGCGCGCCCGCGGCTATGCTGTCGAGAAAGATTTGGAGGCCGATATCACCATCCTCGCTGCACAGTGGGAGCGGGTCAAGGGCAACGCTGAGGGCACAATTGAATATCAGGCTCGATTGCTTGGCGACCAGATGGGTGCCATCCAGGATGATCTAGCGAAAGTGGTCGGCATGTCTGCCAACCTGACTGCAGCCCGCCCAATGTATATGCAGGTTAAGTCGGCTTTGGCCTCTTTAGAGGCACAGGCTGATGCTGCTGAAACCACCGTTCTGGCACAGTATGACGAGTATGCTGATGAGGTAGAGAGCCTTCAGGCTCACCTGGAATGGATTAGCTGGATGCTGGAGGCGCTGGCTACGGCTTCTTTCCGATTACTGGCTACTGAGAGCGGTATAGCGGCAACAGAGGCAGTTCATGTCCATCCATCCCGTGAGCCGGAGAATGGCGTGCTTTTCCTGACAGACCAGCGCCTTCTGTGGGAGGATCGTGTGGGCGAATATGAGTTAAAGGTCGATATCCCAACGCAATTGGTCCAGGATGTTCGCAAAGAGACGGTCGATGGCGCAGAGATGGAAGCCCTGGTTGTGCGCATCAGTAGCGGTGACTTGGCTCCGGAAACTCGTTTTCAGCTCACTCTACCAGTGGCAGATGACTGGATAAAAATGGTTGGCAGATCGCGCAGCGGCGATTATGCCCAAGACCGGGCAGTTGAATTATCCAAAGATGAGTTAGAACGAATACGAAATGCCCCTCAGCAATGTAGTAATTGTGGTGCGGCTTTGACCGCACCGATTTTGCGAGGCCAGACTGAGATCGTTTGTGAGTATTGTGGTAATGTCACGCGAATTTAGGTCGGTTTTACTGGATATCAGCTAGAATGGTTCTTGAACGCGGCACCCTCGTCAATAATCGCTACCGTGTGGCCGAAATCCTTGGTCAAGGTGGAATGGGCTCAGTTTATCGCGCCGTTGACGAGAACCTGGGGGTGGATGTAGCTCTCAAGGAGAATCTATTCACAACTGATGAGTATGCTCGCCAATTCCGTCGAGAAGCTGTCATACTCGCCTCGTTACGCCATCCAAATCTGACACGAGTTACGGACCACTTCGTCATCGAAGACCAGGGTCAGTACCTGGTAATGGATTATATTGAGGGCGAAGACCTGCGCCAGCGTATGGATCGGGTGGGTGTGTTAAGCGAGGATGAGGTGGTCATCATCGGAGCGGCCATCTGTGATGCGCTTAGCTACCTTCACACGCGTATTCCGCCTATTGTCCATCGGGATATCAAGCCAGGTAATGTCAAGATCACGCCACAAGGGCAGATCTTCCTGGTGGACTTCGGTCTTGCGAAAATCATTCAGACGGGACAGTCGACAACAACGGGTGCGCGAGCTATGACCCCGGGCTACTCGCCACCTGAGCAATACGGCACCGCCCGCACTGATCACCGTTCCGACATCTTCTCGCTGGGAGCAACCCTTTACGCTGCCCTGACCGGCGCAATTCCTGAAGACGCGCTGGCGAGGGCTATGGATCAAGTTAAGCTAACCACCATTCGCCGCCGCAATCCAAAAATTTCTCGTCGCATGGCTGGGGTTATTGAAAAATCTTTGGCAGTTCGCCCGGATGATCGTTATCAGGATGCCGAGGAGTTCAAACAGGCTTTGCTCAACGTACGTGGTATCACCACGCGTCGCAAGACGGGCGAATATGTTGTGTCCCCTCCACCAGAATTCTCGGAAGAGATGATTAAACAAGGGGATTCAGGAGTGGATGTTGGGGGGGAGAACTATATTCCGCGAGCAGAGATTCGCTCACCGTTGCCGGTTTCCAGCAATGTTACTTTGAATGAATCATACACGCCGGCTGGTCGCAAGGCGCGGCGTTCATCCGTTTGGACGACGTTGGTTTTGGTTGTTATCACGCTTGGTGTGGCGGGTTGGGCTGCGGGGAATTTTTTCCCTTCATGGCCATCACGCTTGCTCTCCCTAATTAATCCTCCTAGCGATAATCCGTTGGTCGTTGTCGTGGGTGATCCTACCAGCATACAGACTAATGAGATATCGACTTCTACTCATACTCCTACAAGCACATCTTCACCCACATTAGAGCCTAGCCCCACGACCACGCCAACATCGACACTGGAACCTACACCCACTGATTTGCCAGTCCAACCGTCTGAAACAATAACTCAGATGCCGACCCCGGTTGGCGGTGGCAATGGC
>DATCYX010000024.1:0-2416 GCA_036526235.1 Anaerolineales bacterium
CTCACCGGCCATCGAAGGGAGACTGGTCTTCTCAACACCGTAAACACCAGTAGCTGCCACAGATCGTTTTCTTACGGTCATGGTTGCATCAGGTAATCTAATAGGGCTGTCTAGCAAAGAAGGGCTAGGCAGCCCTTCTCATTTCCCGCGATCTACCACAGCTTTGATCAGTTTCACCGCGATGCTTCCCCCTGGAACAATCATCCCTACTGCATCTGCGGTGACATCAAAGACCAGATCGCGAGTGACCATACTCTTGATTTGATCGCTCAGCTTCTTCCCCCCTGATCTTGCATCCCCGGTGAGTGCATCGAACTCCATCACCGCACGCTTTCCTTTGGTCGTCCATTCGTACTCAAAAGCATACACCGGCCGGAAATAGAGATCGAGGGCTTCCACGTTGACCCGCTCCTCATGGATCACTTGGGCTTGCACTGGCTTGATCACGTCCGCCAGCACCGCCCGCATGACTGTCGTGGCATTCGCCTTTGGCGGCACAACCAGCACGTCTGCTGGCGCAAATTGTCCCAAGTCCGAGATCTCTACCTTTGTAAATGATTGGTATTTGCTCATATCTGCTTTCGTCCCAGCTCCATCGAAGGTGTAGCTACCGCGGTATTCTTCGATGCAGTGATCCACTGCATTGAGCGTAAAGCTGGCACCGCCCTTGGGGCTGGAGGTGACCTGCAAGTCTTGCCCCAGCGCAGTAACCTGTTTGACTTCCGGGCCGCTTACCGGGATAGTGTAAGTGCGGTTATTATCGTACGTTGTGCGCACAAAGACGTCAATCAGCCAAAAAGCTTCCAGCCGGCTCTCGACAGACACCAATTGAATCTCGTCGGGCCTGGGACGGGAGATCATCGACCCCACGGTCCCAGCGACAAGGCTGGTTTTCTTCTGTTCTAGGCGATCTCGTGCCACCTCCTGCGTGAATTGAGGGACCAGATGAAAAGCTCGTTCAGTAGCGAGATAGATGTCCATATGGGATCCTGCCCTGTATTTTGGATTCTCGGCGCGGCTGCCCAGCGGAATTTGTCTATGAAAAGACGATCTGGGCAGCGCTATAACGATAATTATGACATAAAACCAGCAGATCGTGTAACGGCTAATTTATCTGCCCGGAGCCCTTGTGTGCGGGTCCAAGTCCACAAAACAGGGATTTAGCCTCGGGCTTGTGATACTGTAAGGTAATAGCTTCGACCACATGTTATAATCTTTTTGTTCTCCTGCGGGCAGTAAGACCTATATCAATCATCAATTGACTTATCTCCATTCCAGGTAGCGACAGGATGTCGATGCCAAAATAAAGCTAAAAGAAACTATAGATTGGGAAAACCTCATGAAGAGAATTCCATCCTTTCTATCCATCCTGATCCTGCTTGCCTTGGGCGCGTGCACACTGAGGATGCCCGGGGTAGAAGCACCTAGCGCGATTGTCTCCACGCCGGAAACTCTAACCGGAGAAGTCGTTGCGCCTACCGAAGTGATCGCCCCCGCCCAACTGGCAGCCCCCACCGATACCGCAGCGCTGCCCACCGTGGCTATGCCGGCGGCAGCGCTGCCCACGCCATACCCAGCGCCCGAAACACAAGCCCCTCCGCCACCCACCAGCGAGCCCACAGCCACCCAACCGGCGCCTACGGCAACCCCCACGCCAGTCATTACCATTGACCCGAACACGGCATATGGAGAGCCAGATTACGTGAACCGGATGCAATTCCCCAATCTGAGTGAGTGGGCGCCACCCGAGACGGGCGAGCTACCCAACAACCGCAACATCCGCTTGCAGTTTAAAGATGGTGAGCTGTACGTCACGGGCAAGCGCATAAATTTCAGCACCTGGTGGTTCAGTTATCATAACTTGAGGGATGCTTATATCGAAATGACCTTCGAGACCGAAGATTGCTCTGGCGAGGATGCATATGGGCTCATCTTTCGCGGCCCACCACACCTGGCAGGGGAATCGTACGGTTACGCCGTATCGTTCACTTGTAGCGGAAATTTATGGGTGTTGCGCCTAGATGGGGTAAATCCCTGGGAGGCTGAGACCCTAATTGACATGGAAGATATTTATGCGATCCGCACCGGGAAGGATGAAGAAAATGTGATTGGGGTGCGCGCCGAGGGCGAGCGTTTCGTCATCTATGCTAATGGCAATCAGATTGCAGAGGTGGAGGACGATCATTTCGAGAAGGGGCGGGTGGGCGTGTTCGTGCGGGCAGGTAGGCCTGGGGCTTACACCTACCGCGTCACGAATTTTGCATATTGGATCCTGGGGGAGGAAGAATAGATCAATAGACCGGTAGTATCCCGAGTTGGCCTACAGGGTATCGAGGGAAAGCCGGCCGCGGCAGTTACCGGAGTGAGCCAATCCGGCAGGGATTACATCGAGTATAGATAGTCGGGATTAATTGGG
>DATCYX010000025.1:0-9922 GCA_036526235.1 Anaerolineales bacterium
GCTTTCAGCTAAGCAGGTGAGCATGGATCAAGCCAGCCGCGCCCTCGCTGTCCATCAAAGGCTCATCAAGCGCTATGGTCATCCGCAATGGCGCAACCACCTGCCGCCGCTAGACGAGCTGGTCTCCACCATCCTCTCCCAAAACACCAATGATCTCAACCGAGACCGCGCCTTTGAGGCGCTGCGCCGCCAGTTCCCCTCCTGGGAGCAGGTGCGCGACGCCCCAGCAGATGAAATTATTCAGGCCATCCGCCCGGCGGGTCTAGCCAACCAGAAGGGGCCGCGCATTCAGCAGGTGCTGCGAGAGATCACCCTTCAGCGAGGCAGCCTCAGCCTGGATTTTTTAAATGACCTATCCCCTGCCGAGGCCAGCGCCTGGTTGATGAGCTTCAAGGGCGTGGGACCGAAAACAGCAGCCATCGTGCTGCTCTTCTCCTTGGGCAAGCCAGCCTTCCCGGTGGATACGCACATCTACCGGGTGAGCGGGCGCATCGGCCTGCGCCCAGCCAAGATGAATGCCGAACAAGCTCACGAGCACCTGGCTGAGCTGCTCCCGCCAGAGACCTACTACGCTGCCCATCTTAATCTGATCCGGCTGGGCCGTGAGACCTGCCAGGCGCGCCGCCCCAATTGCCCCACCTGCCCCATTCAGGATCTATGTGATTACTATGCGCAGCTTTCATCAGCCGCTTAATTTATTAAACCCAAGGGGAAGAAGAGCCGCTCGCACTTCATGGTCTACGCAAAATGACCGAGGGATGATTGCCACGCCTCTAGGGGAAGGGGGCAGGGTGATGGGAGAAAGATACCTATGAAAGCTCGTCAAGCTGGCTCGCGCCACCTCTTGCTGCTCTACAGGCGCTGGATGGACCGCCTGTGGAGATCGACCCTGATCCTGGGTCTGCTGCTCTTCGGCATCTGGTTTTGGACGTGGTGGTATGGCACCAACCTGCTCCACGGGCAAGAAGACTTGTGGTTGCTGTTGGGAGCGGTTGTCCTGCTTGGCTTTACCTTGTTTGCCTTCTTCGCCCGCGGTATGGCTTATGTCCAGCCGAGACGCGACCATTTGCGGTTGGTCACCCCCTTTCTGCGCACCAACATCTCCTACCGCCGCCTGGTCAGCACCCATCCAGCGGATTTCACCCAGATCTTCCCAATTAAGAACGCCAGCTGGGCCCAGCGCCGCCTGCTCGAGCCATTCTACGGCATGACCGCCGTCGTAGTGGAGCTGAATAATTACCCGCTGCCCCCCGTCTTGCTGCGCTTATTCCTCGCCCCGCAAATGTTCTACCGGCGCGCTAAGGGCTTCGTGCTGCTGGTGCCCGAGTGGATGGCTCTCAGCACTGAGCTAGACTCGCTGGTAGGAGCCTGGCAGCAGGAGCAGAAGAGGCGCCAGCTAGTTCGGTGAAGCATTGCTAAACTCCCACCCAGTATCTTCTTCTATTCTCTATTCCCAAATTATTTGGGGCGGCGCGGCTTGCACGCAATCAACCTATATTTAAGAAGAAGTGCTCCTCCCATAAACATATGCTCCATCTGAACCCCCATCCTTCATGTCAGGAGCACATATTGCTTGAGAAACTTATCCAACTCCTGATATAAATGCTCGATCGTCTCAGGTTTCGAGAACCCGTGCCCTTCGCCTGGGTAGACATGGTATATGTGCGGCACGCCACGCCGCTGCAATGACTTGACTAATTCATCCGAGTGGCGGCGCGGTACCACGTTGTCGTCCTCCCCCTGGAAGACCGCCACGGGGTCTTGAATCTTGTCCACGAAGAAGATCGGCGAGCGCTCGCGATAAACCTGCCCCGCCTCGGGATAGGGACCCAGCAAGGTATCGTTGTAGCGCTCCTCGAATTTGTGTGTGCCTCCGGCAACGAAGTCGAACTGGTTTGTAACGCCGTAGAGATTTACGGCTGCTTTGAAGAAACCCGGGAATTGCTCTAACGCCAGCAGCACGGTATAGCCACCCGCACTGCCCCCCATGATGACCATTCGGCTACCCTCTACCCTGCCCTGCTCCACAAGATAGCGCGCCCCGCTGACCGCATCCTGAACATCGTAAATGCCCCAATTGCCGCGCAGCATGTTTCGATACAAACGACCATAACCAGTGCTGCCCCGGTAGTTCACCTGCAGCACGGCGTAGCCTCGGCTGGTGAAGAACTGCACCTCCTCATCGAAACTAGCCATGCGCTGGCTGGTTGGGCCACCATGGATCAGCACCATCAATGGGGGCAAGCCGATTCCTTCAAACGTCTCGCTGTGTGGCGGGTAATAAAGACCATGTATCGTACCGTCATCCATACCCTGCCAGGTGATCGCCTGCGGCAGAGTGTAAGCCGATACGGGCACGTCCTCAGCCTGCGAGTGGCGGAGCAGGTGCGTGCCTCCATCAGCATGCTGGACAATCAGCCGCGGGGGTGTATCTCCACCTGAGGCAATCAAAGCAATCTGCCCATCCACTGGGGAGACTGCGATCTTCTCCAGCCAGGTGTACTGTGCGGGTAGATCCAGCTTTGAAAGCCGCCCAGAGGGCACATCTGCCTTCCACAAGCTGGCAAATCCAGCCTGGTTGCGGATAAAGTACAGGCTCACCCCTCGCGGGCCAAAAGCATAAGTGCGCATCCCCTGCACCCAAGCTGGCGCGCCGTGCTCCGCCTGCTCATCCGTCAGTTGGCGAGTCGCACCACTCTCCAGGTCGTAAAGATAGATTTGCCACCAACCACTGGCATCAGAGACGTAAGCCAGGGTGCGCCCATCGGGCGAGAATTCCGGCTGGAAAATGGCAGTGTTCTCATCCCCAGCCAGGGGTTTCGCCTCGCCCATCAAAGGCAAGCCGTTTGGTGGAAAGGTCAGGTTGCCCAGCCACAAGGTCGTGCCATCCCAGGGCATGTTCGGATGGTTCCAGGCAATCCAGGCCACCTGTTTGCCGTCTGGATGCCAGGTGGGCTGCATGTAGAAATCGTCGCCAGAGACCAGCCTGCCCGGCCAGAACCTGCCCTGCGTGCCAGCGATGCCCAGGCTATCCTGGCCCTCATAGGTGTGGACGAAGAGCAGCCAATCGCCATCCGGTGAGGGGGTTGGGGCAGCCGCGTGCCCGAAAGCCGGAGTTACTGGTTGGGCCAGCCCGTATTCCAGGGACTGGCGGTAGATGCGCCCGGAGGTAGACTCTACAAAATAGACCTGGCCATGACCCACGCCAAAATCGCCACCACCGTAGCCCACCTTCGCCCGCACTGAGTATTCACTGTTTAAATCGCGGGGCGCACCGCCTCCAGGCGCTTGGACGACCAGGGCTGCCCGCTCGGAGCGCCCTTCCAGCCACACCAGCGCACCGCTCTCATCCCAGCGGGCATCATTGAGGTGCAGGCCGCCTGCCATGCGCTTCGGCGTAAGCGGGCTGTCCCAAAAACCATAGGCGCGCCGGGTTTTTGCTCGTACCATAATGCCTCCGTATGTGATGTTTCCGGCTAATTCGCAGCCGGGAAATCACGTTTTTGTCTTTTCTCCGCTTCCGCCGGGAAGGGGAGCAAGCGGGGAAAGGGATGAAACAGGGCTGAAACTGTGTCGGTGGATCGGCGCGGGGCCCAGGCGCCTCAATGCATCTCGGTGCGCCTGGGTGGCGTAGCCCTTGTGCTGCGCCAAGCCATAGCCGGGGTAGCGTGCCTCCAGCTCACACAGCAACCCATCCCGCTCCGTCTTGGCCAGGATAGAAGCTGCAGCGATGCTCAACGAGCGCCTATCCCCTTTGACCAGTGGGGTCTGCGGGATCGGCAGCTCGGGCAGCTCCAGGAAATCCACCAGCAGGTGCTCAGGCTGTTCACCCAGGGCGCGCGTGGCGCGGCGAGCCGCCAGGCGAGTGGCAGGCACAATTCCCAGGCTATCGATCTCCTCCACCGAGGCGAAGCCCACAGCCCACGTCAGGGCTAGCTGCTTAAGTCGCTCAGCCCACATGGCGCGCTCCGAATGGGTCATCTGCTTGGAGTCGCGCACGCCGACCAACTCGGGTAGCAGACCAGGATCGTCAGGAAACATAACAACGCCTGCCGCAACCGGGCCAGCCAGCGCTCCGCGCCCGGCTTCATCCACGCCCGCCACGTAGCAGCAGCCCCTTTCCCACAGGGCGATTTCGAAATCGAAGTTCGGCGCAGGCGGCAGCAGAGATACGTCAAACCTTGGCGTCATAAACGCCCTTCATATTATTCAGATGGATGGTGAAAATGTCCAGCCCCATTTTTATGGCATCCTGCACAACGTTGAGCTTACTCTCAGGATTAAAATACCATTGGACAGGAATTTCTACAATGCGATAACCGCGCTGGCGGGCGATATACAAGAGCTCGATGTCAAACGACCAACCAGTGAGGGTCTGTAGTCGATAGAGCTCCTCTGCAATCGGGGCGCGAAAACATTTGAAGCCGCACTGCGTATCTTGCAGTCCGGGCAGCGCCAGCAAGCGGATCATGGTATTGACCGCCCGGCCTCCCAGGTGACGGTAATGCGGTTCGTTATAGCGAATCGCACCAGGCGCCTCGCGCGAGCCAATGGCGATATCAAAATCTTGCAAGGCAGGTGGTAAGAAATAATTGATCTCTTCCACCGGCATCGACAGGTCAGCATCGCACATAAAACGATATTCACCGCGCGCCGCCAGCATACCTCGTCGCACGGCGCGCCCTTTGCCCCGCCCGGTTTCCTGCAGGACACTTACTCCTGGGTGCCGCCGCGCGAAGTCTTGCGCCACCTCAAATGTCCGGTCCTGACTGCCATTTTCCACGACCAGTACTTCAGCGGTATATGGCTGGCTTTCTAAGAACGAGCGCACTTGCTCCAGAGTTTTTGGCAGGCGTTTTTCTTCGTTATAAGCCGGGATGACAATGGAGAGAAAAGGTCCGGTCAATGATATAGACCTCTAATCAGGAAGTGAACAACACCAGCAACACGAACGCAATCAAGACGACGACATTGACCACGACCATACATCCTAGCAAAAGCCACTGGCGACCGGAAAAGGGGATTTTGTTGAGGGCTGAGACGATCCCCTCGCCACGCGGCAGCCGATCGGCGATCGAGGGCTTATCCAATCCGCTTTCATCGACGAAGGAAAAGGCATCCCGTTCTGGATAAGGCGATACTTGGCGCTCGGTAATCCTGCTGGCTTTCAGGAGAAGATCCACCAGTTTCTGAACCTCTTCCCTCTCATATAAAACAGCAGCCTGCAACTGTCCAGCGATGAAACGCTCCAGCCCGTCCACCAACAGGATGCGCAGGGACGGTCTCACCGATTCGACGTGCGTCCCCGGATCAGAGAAATACAACACCGGCTCGACCTCAATCGGGGCAGGGAAGTTGCTGTTTAAATAGGCCTCCGCTGACTTAGCCATCATGATGGTGCGCGCCAGCAGGTTCGGATTTGCCTGCCGATAGACCCGGTTATATTCATCCATGTATTCCAGGGTTTCTTCCTTAGCCCTGAACACGCCTCGCGCTGGGCTAGGGAAGATGACGCTCACGCCCGACGGCCCCAACAGCACCAGCGGGATGGGGGTATCCAGGTCTTCTAGAGTGACATTGCGTAATAACACAAAGCGGTTATCCAGGGTCTTTTCCAAAGAGGCGATCAAATCCTCCTGCGACTGCAGCTCAGGTGACCCACTCCTTCCCATCCCCAGCGAGTCAAGCACAGAATCGAGCTTGGCAGGGGTACCGGGCTTCTCTCTAAACTCAGGATTATCAATAACTTTCATTTGATAAGTCTCCTATCGATAATGCATCTTATGGTATCGCCGTGGCACGGGCAATGTAATTATGAATGAGCTTGGCATTCTCAGCGATCAAAATCTCGCGATAATTCTCTAGGGCTTGTCGCGGGATGCGGGCGAAGACTTCCCGTTCCATTGCCTCTTCTGAGTCGAGCAGGTGGTAAAACTCGCTAGGAGAAATGCCTTGACGGGCGGCAAACACCTCGACAGTCTGGACCGAAGCTTGTGGCTGGAGCTGGGTTACTAGGAAGTCGCGCCATTCGTATAAGTACCGCTCATGGACAAAAGGCAGCCATCCAGCAGGTCTGGCTTCAGCCAGGCTGGTACATGCCCCATTTGCAAGGCTGGGCAGGATATGCCTATCCAGGTAAGCCCGCAAGACGTTATGCAGATAAAGTCGCTGGGGGAAACTGCCCCAGGTACTGTGCAATCCAAAGACGGGCACGAAAATATCCTTCACCCACAGCCAGTCAGCTTGTAAATGGCAAAGATACCCAGCTAAAAATGCTGCCTGCGCAGGAGGCAATAGATCCGCCCTGGCCAGCGAAGGGTAATCACGGAGCAACAGCTCCCAGGGCGATGGTGCTAGCGAGCGAAGCGGCAGGTCAAAAAAATGCGTATCCTGCCTCGGTTGGTGAGAGATCACCTGCACATCTGGCGCGGTATTTCCGAACAGGAACGCGCTGCGCTGAGCCTCCAGCAGGAGGCGCGCCTGTTTGCCCAAGCGCGGCTGCCCGAGCAATTCCTCGGCTACACTGAGATGGTAGAATGGCGTCGGCACACTCAAATTATAAGCCAGTTGCATTGGGATAAACAAACAATAATGTGAAGCCGATGCTGTACCACATCTTACCTCACAAATACTTGCCACAACCCTTTGTGGTAGGGCAATCGCATTAGGACGATTTCCCACCACTGAAGAGAGTGTTTGGGGGATTGCGCATGCCCCTCAGGGCATATGCAATTGCCCTACTCTTTGTGGCCATCCACCACGCATATATCCTTTACCATGTATAATTTCTAACCAACCCGGAACTATTTCAAAACCGCTTGATTGCAGCACATGCGCTTATTATGCTTAATGGGATACAGTTTCAGGCAAAAATCGTAATACATAGCTTGCTCGTAACGGCAAGTAAGTGCATAGCGACCAGTTGGATATGCCATGACGGTTGAAATCATCCTTGTCTTAGCCATCTTAGCAATTGCCATCCTTCTCTTTGTCACCGAACGGGTGCGCATGGACGTGGTTGCCTTTCTGGTGCTTGGAGGTCTGGCGGTGGCGGGTCTCGTCACCCCAGCGCAGGCGCTCTCCGGTTTTAGCAACCCTGCAGTGGTTACAGTTTGGGCGATCCTGATCCTTAGTGGCGGATTGGCTCGCACTGGGGTGGCAAGCTTGATTGGACGCTATATGCTGCGCTTAGCGGGAGATAGCGAAGTCCGCTTATTGCTCTTCCTTAGCATAACTGCTGGCATCCTCTCTGGTTTTATAAACACGGTTGGTGTCGTCTCCTTGTTCTTGCCGGTGGTAATCGATATCGCCCGCCGCACGAAACGGCCACCTTCTAAAATCCTCATGCCTCTAGCTTTTGCCTCGCTGCTAGGCGGCTTGAATACCCTAATCGGCACACCACCAAATATCCTGATCAGTGAAGCCTTGCGGGAAGCTGGCTTGCGTCCGTTCCAGATGTTTGATTACACCCCAGTTGGTTTATCAGCCCTGCTGGCAGGCACGGTATATATGATCCTGGTAGGGCGCCACCTATTGCCAAACCTAGACCTTGCCCGCGACTTCTCCGCTGAGCGAGCCAGGGATTTCAAATCGCTATACGATTTGCACGAGCACATGGTTATCCTTCATATGCCAGAGGGCTCTATTTTGAATGGAAAGACCCTCGCTGAGAGCCGCCTAGGCTCGGCGCTTGGACTCAACGTGGTGGCAATCATCCGCCAAGGGCAAATCATGCGCTCTCCCCAACCTTCCTTTGCCTTGAAGTCCGGCGACCGCCTGTTGGTTGAAGGGCGTTTGGAGCAATTTTCCGAGTTGCGGGGAAAGAATCACATTATCTTGGATCAAGAAGGCTTTTCTGTCGAGCGCCTGGTTTCGGCAGATGTGCAGTTAGTTGAAGCCCGACTCTCCCCCAGTTCCAGCTTGATCGGCCAAACCCTGAGGGATATCGGATTCCGACACAGCTATGCCGTCATCGTTCTGGCAATTTTGCGCGAGGGCGTGCCTTTCCGAACCAATTTGGAAAATATTCCATTGCTTGGTGACGACATACTGCTGCTTCAGGGTCGCCGCCAACATATCGAAGAATTAAAGCACGACACTGATTTTGCGATCTCTACTCCGAGCTCACTCCAGGATTTCAAGCTCGAAGAACGCATGATGGTTGTTCAAGTGCCCCCTAATTCATCCTTGGTTGGCAAATCGCTGGTCGAAAGCCACCTCGGCGATTCTTATGGACTGGGTGTGCTGGGCATCATGCGTAGCGGAGAGACCAACCTGATGCCATCTCCCGATGAAAGGCTGCAGGAGAATGATGTCTTGATAGTGAAAGGCAGATACAGCGATTTACATCTGGTCGAAGGCTTGCAAAGCTTGGAGGTTGAAAATGGCCCTCCGCCCGACCTGGGAGAACTAGAGTCGGAGGAAATAGGGCTGGTCGAGGCCGTCCTCTCTCCGCACTCAACCCTAGCTGGGAAAACCTTGCGCGAATTGAACTTCCGCTTTAAATACGGGCTCACCGTCCTTGCCATATGGAGAGAGGGGCGTGCCTATCGCACTAATTTGCGGGATACCGAGCTACGCTTTGGCGATGCGCTCTTGTTATATGGACCGCGTGAGCGCTTGCGCATGTTGGGCAGCGAACCTGATTTCTTGGTCCTCACCGAAGAAGCCCAGGAGCCGCCCCGCCGAGAAAAAATCCCTGCCGCCCTGTTTATTATGGCGCTTGTCCTGATTCCTGTCGTCTTTGGCTGGCTGCCGATTGCAATCTCAGCCATCCTCGGCGTTGCCCTTATGATACTGACCAATTGCCTCACAATGGAAGAGGCCTATCGCTACATCGAGTGGAAAGCGGTCTTTCTCATTGCAGGCTTACTTCCCATGGGCATTGCCATGGAACAGACTGGCGCAGCAGAGATATTGGCTAATGGTATGGTAACATTGATCGGTAATATGGGTCCTATGGTATTGATGGCTGGTTTCTTTGTGGTGGCAGCCTTAGCCTCTCAGGTAATGCCCAATCCAGCAGTTGCGGTCTTATTGGCACCCATTGCCCTGCGTACTGCAAGCGACCTGGGCGTATCGCCTTACCCCCTGATGATGACGGTTGCCGTATCCGCATCCGCCGCTTTTCTCAGCCCGGTAGGTCACGCGGCTAACCTGCTGGTCATGGGACCAGGCGGTTATCGCTTCGCAGATTACATCAAAGTTGGATTTTTACTTACTATCGTTACGATGATCGTTGCTATATTGGTGATTCCCATTCTATGGCCTTTCTCATGACTTATAGGACTAACAGATGACCCCTGAAATTGCTCTCACTCTGGCAATTGTGCTTGGAGCTCTGGTGCTCTTCGGCACCGACAAAGTGCGCGTCGACCTGGTCGCCTTGCTGGTGCTCCTCACTATCGGTCTTACAGGGCTGGTCAGCCCCAAAGAGGTTTTTGCTGGTTTTTCCAATTCCGCGGTTATCACGGTCTGGGCGGTCTATATTGTCTCGGGCGGTCTCTTCAACACCGGAGTTGCTGATACTCTGGGGAAGTTCATCTTGCGTCTGGCGGGTAAAAACGAAATGCGCCTGATTGCCGTCATTATGCTCACCTGCGGCATCCTCTCCGCCTTTATGAATAACGTCGGCGCAACCGCCATGTTGCTGCCCGCTGTCGTCAGCATCTCTCGCCAGAACAAGATCTCGGTCTCCAAGCTCCTCATACCGCTCTCGTTCTCCTCACTCTTAGGTGGCAAATTAACCTTGATCGGTACACCCGCTAACATCTTAGCGACAAGCATCGTCGCCGAAAATGGCCTGCCGACCTTCAGCTTTTTTGACTTCACCTCGCTCGGGATTGTCGTCTTCGTTACTGGCATTCTTTATATGGTCTTCATCGGTCGTCATCTCTTGCCCGTCCGTCAATCCCCCAGCGAG
>DATCYX010000026.1:0-2054 GCA_036526235.1 Anaerolineales bacterium
CGCGCCTGGTCTACGTGGCGGATACCGGTACGACGCGCGTTATCCCTGATCCGGCTACCGGCCGGTTACGGCGCGGCCCGGGCGGCACAGAAGGGCTGGCTGACAATGGCCGCATCTTCCAAATGGTCTTCAATGCAAACAATCCCCGCAAAGTGGACAGCTTCAAAGTCATGGCCGATGGGGATGCACCCACCAGTGATGTCTATGTCCCCTTTGTCAGCCCGGACAACGTTGACACCAGCGACAACTCCTTGATGGTGCAGGAGGACGCTTCTAATGCCAAGATCTGGCGCTATGACTTTGGCAGCGGGGATTGGAGCGTGGTTGCCACCGTCAACGACCCCTCTGGCGAATCGAGCGGCATCGTGGACGCCTCCGCCTGGTTCGGCCCTGGCGCATGGCTGTTGGATGTGCAGGGTCATGGGTTGTTCGTGGATCAGGAGCAGGTGGGCGACGTACTTTTCAAACGTGAATCCGGCCAGTTGATTTTGATGAAAATACCGGGTTCATAGGCAAGAAAGAATATCCTTGAATTTGAGCCGCCTTCATCACCATGAAGGCGGCTCTGTTTGTACGCTATGGTTGCTTACCTTCCGGCGGGCATTATTGCTCACCCATGATTGCCGCGCACAGATGGGCCCCAAATAACGCCACCCAGGCATTGATGTAGATCAAAATCAATAGCGCTACCACAGCTGCCAGGGAGCCATAGACCAAATCGTAGCTCCCTAAGCCGGCCCTCAAGAACCAGGTGAAGGCAGTTGTAGCAATTTGCCAAAGAAATGTGGCTGCCAATGCGCCCCATACGGCTGGCTTCCAGCCTACGTCTTCTGTGGGCACCCAGCGGTACAAAGCCAGAAACATCAATAAGATTAGGATCCAAGAGGATATCTGTGAGAGTATTTCCCACAAGTTGGTTTCGGATACGCTGCCAAAGATAGCAATTCGCCATGCGGATAGCAGTGTGTTCAAGGATGACACTGTCACCGATAACCCAAATAGCGCCAACAAGGCGCTCATCATCAGCAGCCCCACCAGGCGCTTATGGAAAAAATTACGCTCTTTCGATTTTGGCCAGGCCAGGTTGATGTTGTGGGCCAATGCCGAAAACACGCTAGTTGCAGACCATAACAGGCTGATCAAGCCGATGGCGCTGACCGGGCCGCGCAATTCCAGCACCTGAGCGATATTTCTCTCCAGGAGGGTTGTGGATACAGGCAGTGCCTGGCTAATAAATTCGACCACCTGCTGCGAGGCCTGGTCGCTCTCAAAGAAGAAGCTGCTTCCAACTACGAGCAGTAGCAAGAGCGGAAACAGTGAGAAAAAGGCATAGTATGCCAACCCGGCTGCAGCTTGACCGGCGCGCTCTCGGCTCAAACTGTTCATTGTGCGCTTCAAGATCTCGAGCGCACCACCGCTGAACTGATTGATCTGGTCATAAGCCCGTGACACAAGATTATTTCGCATCCTCGCCATTTCCTGATTCGTAAATATTACGTTCGACGTATAATATCTATTAGGCGTTTCAAGTCATCGTCTTGACGGTGCGTGAAAAATCTAACGTTTGCTGTATGGCGTGCTCTGCTTTAGGTTTGGTGCGAACCAATGACTTATCAATACGATTCGGCCCTGAATTGATTGCCAGCGCACGTCCATACTTCCAAAGCCCTAGCTATCCAAGCTCTATGTAAGACCTAATGGAGGCCTCATGACACTATCTTACTACATCAAGCTCTACATCTCAGCCCTGGCTGCCTTCTTGCTCATTGATGCGATTTGGTTAGGCCTGGTTGCACGCGGATTTTACCGCAAATATTTAGGATTCCTGCTCAGCCCGACCCCTAATTGGGCAGCAGCCATCATCTTTTATCTTTTATTTATCGTAGGGCTGGTGGTGTTTGCCATTGCACCGGGATTACAAGCCGGCTCGCTGGGCAAAGCCCTGTTGCTGGGCGCGCTGTTCGGCTTGCTCACCTACGCCACCTACGACCTGACCAACCTGGCGACCATCAAGGATTGGCCTTTAATCGTCACGGTGGTAGATTTGGTATGGG
>DATCYX010000027.1:0-6583 GCA_036526235.1 Anaerolineales bacterium
CCTAGAGATCCGCGCGGTGTAAAAGCCCAGTGCTTCGACTGGTTCCGGCAAATTAGCGAGGGTATCGAGCGTTTCAGTTGCCAGAGTATTTTGCTTATCTTCCGTAAGGTCCCAGCGCTTTGAGTTTTTATATCCAAGGTAGTTAACCACCACCAGAATGCCAACAAAGGCGACTGCCATCACCAGAGCATTGCTACCATATCGAGCTTGGCGACCTGTAAGCGCTGTCCGCACCCTGCCCGGATCCAACAGGGCAAAGATAGCTAATCCGAGCAGCACAACTCCCAGGCTGATCTGCAGATATAGATTCCACTCACGCTGGATTACATATAACGAAATCGATGTCAGGGCTGCAAGTATCGCCAGATACAACCCTACTGGAGCAAAGCGACGCCATTCGGGTTTCATTATCGCCACCTCCTAGACTCGACCGAAACCGACCCAAGAAAGAGCGCCAGAGCAGTCAGAGACAAGTAATAGATGACATCGCTGACATCAATGATCCCCTGATAAAAAGTGTTATAGAAATGATCACTGAAATCCAGATACCGCAGCAGTTCATTCGCAGTAGCGCTGCCTGAGGCCTGCGAGGGAAGACTAATCAGCCACAAGAGGAGATAAACTCCCACAGTAGCGAAAAAAACAGCGATCTGGTTTGAGAACAGCGATGATACAGCCACACCAATCGCTACCAGGGAAGCCGTGAATAGTATTACACCCAGGTAACCAGTAATCAATGGCCCCTGATCAATGCCCGGGTCCACCATTTGATTAAGGAAGATTGGGTAAAGCCAGGTTACTGCTAATATGGTCAGCAGGAAGAGGAACCCTCCCAGCCACTTGCCCACCACCAACTCCCAATCGCGCACTGGGGCAGTCAATAATAACTCCATGGTACCCAAACGCTGCTCTTCAGCCAGCAAGCGCATGGTGATGGCGGGGGTAGTGAACAACAAAAGGGTCATCAGGGGGCCCAACACGCCTTGGATATTTGGGGGAAATTGTTGAACAATCGCCCCGGCAACATTGACGTAGAATATTATCCCCAAAATAAGCAACAAAAAGAAAGCCACCATATACGCAACCGGGCTAGCGAAGTAGAGCTTATATTCCCGATTCGCAATCGTCCAAACATTTCTCATAGAATTACTCCTCTTCCCCTTCTTCTGCTTGAACAAAATCATCGTCAGCAGCCATACTAGGCGGCTCCGGCTCTTCGCGAGTTAGCTGCAAGAAGATATCTTCCAAGCTCAAGCCTATCGACCGAAGTTCTAACAAGTCATACCCTTGATTAACTGCGGTTCTGGCTACCTCCGGACGCACATCCTGCCCAGGGGCTGTCTCGAACTCAAGGCCGCCATCTCCAGATGTAAAAATACGCAATACACCTGGGATTTTTGCCAGCAATTCTTCTAATCCTTCCACATCGCCCCGGACGCGCAAGCTAACGCGCTTGGCGCCTGCCAGGCGGGATTGTAAATTTTCGGGGGTATCTTCTGCAACGATGCGTCCCTTATTGATAATCAAAACCCGGTTGCAGACCTGCTGGGCTTCCGAAAGGATATGGGTGGATAGCAAAACAGTCCGCTCTCGACCCAGTTCGCGGATCATATTGCGCACCTCAAGAATTTGTGCAGGGTCTAGGCCAATGGTAGGCTCGTCCAGAATTAATACCTCGGGCTCGTGCAACAAAGCCTGCGCAACCCCAATACGCTGCCGCATCCCTTTGGATAGATTGGCGATGTAGCCTTCTGCCCGATCGGTCATATGCACCAGATCCAATACGTCATATACTCGATCCTCGGCATTGTTCAATTTGCGCAGGTCGGCCATAAATTTAAGATAATCGAATACAGTCATTTCCGGATACAAGGGGACAGTTTCCGGAAGATAGCCCACCCTTCGGCGCACATCGAGTGATTGTTCAACAACATCGAAGCCAGCGACGGTTGCTCTTCCGGATGTTGGAGGCATGTAACCGGTCAAGATGCGCATCGTGGTAGTTTTTCCGGCCCCATTTGGACCTAAGAATCCAAGGATCTCCCCATTCTCGGCGTGGAAATTCAGGGTATCAATCGCACGTCGCGAACCATAATCCTTGGTCAACCCTTCTACTAGAATCATTCTCAACTCCTTGACAACAAAAAGCACAGCAACCGTCACCCGGCGGCAGTGCTCAATTCAATTATGTATCTACCAACGAATTCTGGAACTAGCTGCTCCCGATAAGTTAACTTGTGATTTGTTATACAACAAAAAAAGGAGCAAAGTCAAGAGGTTCTGTGCTTTCTAATCGAAGTTTAATCATTTAAAAAGAATTGAGTTTGAAATATAAATTGACTTTTCAATACCCATTGGGTAAAATTACCTACCGTACAATACCCCCGTTTAGGCAAGCACACAATCTTCTATTTCCCAGGAGGCAAGAATAGGAATGAATATACTAGGACTCGCCAGGCATGGTCTGAACGACTTCGAGCAGATCGCTATCATTGCTGTAGTCATCACAGCTTTCATCAGTTTGATCTACGCTTGGTTGCTGCGTGGCAATGTGCTCAACAAAGATAAAGGGACGGAGAAAATGCAGGAGGTATGGAACGCAATCCGTATCGGCGCAGATAGTTACCTCAGCCGCCAGCTTCGTTCTATTCTTCCATTGATAGGTGTTCTCACTGTTGCGCTTTTTCTGAGCGTCTATGTAGTCCCTCCTAGTCGAGAAGCCATCAATGAGTTTGGCCCTGAAAACGCCCAGATCATTGTAGCCATCGGGCGCACCGTTGCCTTCATCATGGGCGCATCGTTCTCACTGATCGTCGGCCAACTCGGTATGCGCATGGCGATCCAAGCCAGCGTGCGAGCCGCCTCCGCTTCACGTCGAGGGTTCAATGAATCGCTCTCAATCGCTTATTATGCTGGGACAATCACTGGCATGCTGACGGATGGTTTAGGGCTCTTCGGCGGTACGATAATTTTCATCATCTTTGGCACCGCCGCTCCCGATGCACTGCTGGGTTTTGGCTTCGGTGGCACCTTGATAGCTCTCTTCATGCGTGTGGGTGGTGGGATTTACACCAAAGCTGCTGATGTAGGCGCAGATTTGGTCGGGAAGGTTGAGAAAGATATTCCGGAAGACGACCCGCGTAACGCCGCCGTAGTAGCCGATCTTGTCGGTGATAACGTAGGCGACTGCGCTGGCATGGCAGCAGATATCTTTGAAAGTTACGAAGTCACCATTGTCTCCGGCTTGATTTTAGGCTTGACCTTGGTAGCCATCGATCCTACCCACAGCCTGAAATGGATCGTTTATCCCCTCATCATTCGAGCCATCGGTGTGATCAGCTCAATACTGGGAACGTTCACTGTACCAATCTGGGAGCGCTTCCCGATCAAATTCCTGCGCGCCCACGACGCCGAAGAGGCAATGTTCCGTTCGTATGAGGTCTCTAGTGTCAATACAATCATCTGGTCTTTCCTCCTGGCATTTTTGTACGCCAACGATTGGAAACTGGCCATGCTCACAACAATTGGTGTTGGGCTGGCGGTTGCCTTCAACCCACTGACATCCTACTTCACCTCCACAAAAAGCCCACCAGTAAAAGAGATTGTCAGCTCAACCAGAACCGGTCCCGCTACTACCATTCTCTCCGGCCTTTCTGTCGGTATGGAGTCCAGTGTGTGGGCATTGGTTGTCATTGTGGTTAGCTTCATCTTCGCTTTATTGCTCTATGGAGGCCAGGGTTCCATATACGTTCTTTATGCCGTCGCCATGATCGGTATCGGTATGCTCAGCCACACCGGCAACAACGTCGCGATGGACTCTTACGGTCCGATATCCGATAACGCCAACGGCATCGGTGAAATGGCCTGGCATGACCTAGAAGATGAATCCACCATGAAAGCTCGCCAGATCATGGCTGATTTGGACGCTGTAGGGAACACTACCAAGGCAATTACCAAGGGAATCGCCATCGCATCGGCTGTCATCGCAGCAGTTAGCCTGTTTGCTTCTTATATTACAGATGTGGGCCGGGTTCAGGAACAGTTGGGGGTACCTATGATGGAATCGATCCGCGTATCTGATACGCGCGTCTTCATCGGTTTGCTGCTAGGTGGCGCGTTACCCTGGCTATTCAGCTCACTTTCTATCCGCGCTGTCAGTCGTGCAGCTGGGTTGATCGTCCTTGAGGTTCGCCGGCAATTCCGTATCCCTGGAATCATGGAAGGCAAAGTAAAGCCGGATTACGCCCGGGTAGTTGGGATCTCGACTGCAGCCGCCCAAAAAGAATTGATACCATTGGCGGTCATCTCAGTGATGCTCCCTCTGGCAGTCGGCTTAGTATTGCAGGTTGAAGCCCTGGGAGGCTTCCTGGCAGGCATCATCCTGAGCGGCCAGCTTCTGGCAGTCTTCATGTCGAATGCAGGCGGTGCCTGGGACAACGCCAAGAAATCCATTGAAGATGAAGATCGCGATCTAGAAGCCAACACAGGTAAGGGCTCCGAACGGCATAAAGCAGGTGTCGTCGGCGATACCGTTGGCGACCCACTCAAGGATACTGCCGGCCCGGCTCTCAATCCCATGATCAAGGTAACCAACCTGGTTAGCCTGATTGCGGCTCCTATCATTGTCAAATACAGCTCACCCAATGCAATCGTTATCGTTGTGGTCGTGCTGCTGCTGGCATCAATTGTATGGGCGATTAACCAAAGCAAGAAACCCGCTGAAGAAATCTCGCAGGAGGTCGTTCCAGGCGATTAGCCTTGTTATTTTTTGGCTTTTCAGCATGAACTACGGAGTGTTGCGGACGGTTTAAGCCCGCAACGCTCCATTTTTGTTAGTTTTACTTGCAACTTTGACCGATTTGGGGCATACTTAAAATCAGCTATGATTGGTAGAGAAGCAATACTATTAAAAAGTAGACCTAATTTCCGTCACCCTTAGGCGAGGGAACCTGATTAATGGCCAAAATACCTTTACGTGCTTATAACCGCGAGATCGAGAAGTTGATTGATCAAAATCAACTCGAACAAGCAATTGCTCACGCGCGCCATATCCTGAATTATTTCCCAAAACATGTCAATTCATACCGACTACTGGGGAAAGCCTACCTGGAAAGCCAGCGCTATGGCGATGCAGCCGATGTCTTTCAGCGCGTGCTCTCCTCAATCCCCGATGACTTCATATCCCATGTGGGTATGAGCATAATCCGCGAGGATGAAGCAAATCTGGATCATGCCATCTGGCATATGGAACGCGCCTTCGAAGTTCAGCCAGCCAACGGCGCTATCCAGGGTGAATTGCGCCGGTTGTATGGTCGCCGAGATGGAATGGAACCACCAAAGGTCCGGCTTACACGCAGCGCACTGGCACGTATGTACATTAAGGGTGAGCTATTTCAACAAGCCATCAGTGAGGTTCGTGCTGCACTGGCGGAAGATCCACAACGCCCAGATCTTCTTTCTCTACTGGCGCAAGCTTATTTCCAGAATGGACAGCGTGTTGAGGCCGCAAACACCTGTAGCAGTCTCCTCAACAAATTTCCTTACAGCCTGGAAGCAAACCGCATCTTAGCAGAAATCCTCAGCAGCACGGAGCGCGCTGAAGAGGCGCAAGTCTACCGCCAGCGCGTCCAGGCTCTTGAGCCCTATTTTGGGCATACCTCTCCCGCTTCACCTACACCAGATCTGGTGTCTGAGACAGCCGTGGTGCTTGAAAAGCTGGTATGGAGCCCTGGTCAATCAGTTACAGGCGCACAAAAACAACCAGAATGGGCCGCCTCCTTGGGTGTCGAGCTCGAAGCCACTGCACCGGCGGAAGAAGGGCCACCAGAGTGGCTTTCAGATCAACCTGAAGCAGAGCCATCAGCGACACCCGAGGCACATGAGGAGGGGGATGAAGCTCCTTCAGAGACGCCTACCCCACCATCCGAAACCCCATTTGCTGAATTATCCGAGGATGCAATCCCCGACTGGATGAAGGAAGCGGGGTGGCAATCTGCGTCCGGTGATGTAGAAGAGCCTGTTGATATTCTGGAGGGGCCTGCACAAGACGAGTTAACCCCTGCTCAAATCCCAGATTGGCTACAATCCATTGCTCCAGGGGAGAAACCCGAAGCTGAAATCAGTGACGAAACGGGTGAGTCAATGCCACCGATTGAAGAAACCTTGAGTGACAGCGACGCTCTCTCCTGGCTCGATGATGCACCCCCTGGTCCTTCGGATACCGTCGCTTCCTGGTTAGATGAAAACCAACCCGCCGTACCTGATATATCTGAGACCGAATCAGAGACGGAAGAAAAAACCGAAGTTCCGGCATGGCTGAAGGATTTGCAACGACCCGAACCACCTTCGGTGTCAGACGAAACGCTCACAGGCACCCTGACATCACCTGACGAAGTTAGCGAATTGGAACCCGAAGCACAAAGCCTTTTACCTGAGATTGAGGCTGAGAGTGATTTCGCTCCATCAACAACTGAGGCCGATGAGGGCGAGAAAATTCCAGATTGGTTGCAGGAATTGGGTGGGGCACCGAGTGTTGAGGAGGAAATCGAACCAACTGAAGAGCAACCTGATTGGCTTCGCCAAT
>DATCYX010000028.1:0-7609 GCA_036526235.1 Anaerolineales bacterium
TATCCGCAAGCTTATTGGTGCTATCCTGTTTGCTGCGTTGCTTTTGAGTGGAACCCAGTTTTATCTGGTTGGAAAGAGCCCTTTAGGGGAAATTTTATTGCTAGGCGCAGGTTTGTGTCTCCTATGGGTGCTCTTCATACAAAGAAGAGTTTAAAGTATATTATTATTGCGATACCTGGATTTGAAATAACCACCGAACAAATAATCTGATCCGTCTATTGGGGTTCTACATGCGAAAATAAAGGAGTTCTAAATGAAATCCGATTTTGTTTGGATGGATGGAGACCTTGTGCCTTTTGAGGAGGCGAAGGTTCACGTGATCAATCCAACTTTGCACTACGGCCCAGGTGTATTTGAAGGAATCCGCTGTTATGAGACGCCGAAAGGGCCTGCTGTGTTTCGTTTACGAGACCACCTGGAGCGTTTTATTGAATCAATTCATATACTTGGAGTGCTCAAATTCCCATATACAATCGATGAATTGCAACGCGGTGTTCACACTACCATCCGAGTAAATGGCTTTAGCGAGTGTTACGTGCGCCCGTTGATGTATCTGGATGGACCTTTGGGTCTTAATATGGATCGCTCCAAAGCGCGGGTTTTCATTGCAGCATGGGAGTGGGGACCATATTTGGGGGAAGAGGCGCAGGAGAAGGGCATCCACATGATGATTTCTTCGTTCACCCGCTTGCATCCCAATATCTCAATGACCAAAGCCAAAATAACGGGCAACTATATCAATTCTATGCTGGTAAAGACGCTTGCGTTGCGCTCGGGGTATGATGAAGCTGTCATCCTCGACCCGCAAGGATTTGTGGCCGAGTGTACGGGCGAGAATATCTTTATGATCCGCAAAGGGAAGTTATACACCCCGCCATTGTCCACAGTTCTGGATGGTATCACTCGCGATACCATCATGCAACTTGCCGAAGATATGGGAATTCCGGTAGTAGAAAAGATGATTACACGCGATCAGTTATATATCGCAGATGAAGTATTTATTTCGGGTACCGCAGCCGAGATTGTTGGGGTGCGCATGATCGACCATCGAAGAGTTGGTAAAGGTGGAGTTGGGCCTGTAACCCAGGCTTTGCTCCATGCCTATCATGAGAATCTTCATGGGAACGGCGCTCGATCGAGTGAGTGGCTGGACCTTGTCCCCGGAGAAGCGGGAGAATTAACAGATTTCTAATGCAACTTTTTGGCTTGTCGGCGCATCTGATAAAATGAGAGCAACTGTAATTCTCCATCTATTATTTGATAGAATTACGATGAGGATATGATACATGGATTTTAGTTTGACAAATATGGCTTCAAGCCAGCAAACCAGCCCTGAGAGAGTAAAGGTTCTAATTATTGGTTCTGGACCGGCTGGACTCTCAGCGGCTTTGTATGCAGCTCGAGCGGATCTAAACCCGGTCGTATTGACTGGTATGGAACTGGGTGGGCAAGTATCGCTCACCTATACAGTTGAAAATTACCCTGGTTTTCCGGATGGAGTGGGGGGAACCGAGTTAGTTGAGCTATTTCAGAAGCAAGCCGAGCGTTTTGGAGCTCGATTGGAGTGGGATTCGGCTACCGAAGTAGATCTCTCTCAGCGTCCTTTCCGTGTTCGCACCTACAATGGTGAGTACTTGGCGGATGCATTGGTCATCACAACGGGAGCAACTCCGATCCATCTGGATGTCCCTAGGGAGAGCGAACTAACCGGGCGGGGTGTTTCTTACTGTGCAACCTGCGATGGCTGGTTCTTCAAGGAAAAGGATGTCGTGATCGTTGGAGGAGGTGATAGTGCCCTAGAAGAGGGAATCTTCTTGACCCGCTATGCAAAATCAGTCTCCATCGTCCACCGCCGGGACGCTTTACGAGCTGGGGCGATTTTACAAAAACGGGCGATGGAAAATCCAAAGATCAAATTTATCTGGAATTCTATTGTCACCGAGATATTGGGAGATGAAGCGGTCAATGCGGTGAGGTTGAAAGATGTTGTCACGGGCGAAGAGAGAGATTACGCTACCGACGGCGTATTTATATTTATAGGTCACAGGCCAAATACTGAAATCTTCAAAGGGCAACTTGAACTGAACGAACGTGGATATATTGTTGCTGATCAGCGTATGCATACCAATGTCCCAGGAGTGTTTGCAGCCGGTGAGGTAGCTGACCCCATATTCCGGCAGGTGATCACGTCGGCCGGTATGGGTGCGGCGGCGGCTATGCAAGCGATACACTTTGTTGAAGAACAAGAAGAATCCTCAGCCGAACCAAAAGTGGCGGCATGAGTTTGTTATGATTTAAGCAGTGGTTCAGGAGTATATCTTCTGAACCATCGTTATTTTTATTCAGGAGAGAAATGCATGAAATCGAAAGTTTCTATTATTGGGGCAGGTATGACTGGGTCTACCACTGCCCATTGGCTGGCAGAGCGAGAAATTGCTGACATTGTCCTGGTGGATGTAGTGGAGGGCATGCCTCAGGGAAAGGCGCTGGACTTGCAACAGGCAATGCCGGTGATTGGCAAGGATGTGACCGTAGTGGGTAGCAATGATTATGATGCTACAGCGGGTTCAGACATTATAGTAATCACTGCTGGCTTGCCGCGCAAACCGGGAATGAGCCGGGACGACCTACTGGCAGCAAACGCTACAATTGTGCGCCAAGCGACAGAAAAAACCATTGAGAAATCGCCCAATGTGATCTATGTGGTGCTGACCAATCCACTCGATGCAATGGCCTACTTAACCATGAAAACTGCTAATATTTCACCTGAACGGGTTGTTGGCCAGGCAGGAATTCTTGATTCGGCGCGCATGCGCGCCTTTGTAGCTATGGAGCTGGGGGTAAGTGTGGAAAATGTACACTGCTACGTGCTGGGCGGACATGGTGATGAGATGGTACCGCTGACACGTCATTCGAATGTGGCTGGCATCCCCTTAGTGGATATCCTTCCTTCAGATCGTTTGGCGGCAATTGTGGAGCGTACACGTAAGGGTGGCGGGGAGATTGTCAGCCTATTAAAAACGGGATCAGCATATTATGCCCCAGCCATCGCCGTAACCCAGATGGTGGACGCGATCCTGAAGGATAAGCATTTGATCGTGGATGCTTCTGCTTACTTGCGGGGCGAATATGGGCTAAAGGATATCTTTTTCGGCGTGCCAGTTCAGTTAGGACGCAAAGGTGTTGAGAAAGTGATTGAATATCGCTTGAACGAGGAAGAGATGGCTGCCTTCCAGAAGTCGGCGAGTGGTGTAGCAGAAAATCTCGCCAAACTGTAGTTTTAAGTAAATAGAATTTCGTCAAAGGATACTAAAAAAATGGATCTTAAAGATAAGTTAGCAGCTTCGTTGCCAGAATGGCGCGAGCGGGTAAGAAAATTAGTCAAAGATAGTGGGGATGTCGTCGTTGGTGATGTGACTATTAGTCAAGTCTATGGTGGTATGCGCGATGTAAAAGCCCTGGTCACCGATATCTCTTACGTTGATCCGAATGAAGGCATCCGCTTGAGGGGTTATACGATACCCAAAATGCTTGAAAAGTTACCGAAGCCTGAAGGCGCAACGATGCCTTATGTTGGCGGTCTTTACTACCTTCTATTGGTTGGAGAGATCCCAACCAGGGATCAGGCGGTTGAGGTAGAAGAAGAATGGAAAAGACGTGCGACCGTCCCTCAATTTGTATTCGATGCTCTGAAAGCTATGCCGATTGACGCGCACCCCATGATGCTTTTCTCTATCGCTATTCTCGCGCTGCAAAATGGGTCGCTTTTTGCCAAGCGTTATCATGAAGGAATGCGGCGTGAAGAGTACTGGGAACCCATGCTGGAGGATAGCCTAAACCTGACAGCTAAGCTCCCTGCTATTGCGGCGTATATCTATAATTTGAAATACCACGAACGGCGAATAATCGCACCTGATCCAAAGCTGGACTGGGCGGCGAATTTTGCTCAAATGGTTGGCATCCCAACCCCTGAATACATGGATCTGAGCCGGTTGTACTTTATCCTTCACTCGGATCACGAGAGCGGTAACGCCAGCGCCCACGCAACACATTTGGCGGCATCAACACTATCGGATATCTATTATGCTTTCTCGGCAGGTATCAATAGTTTGGCTGGACCACTGCACGGATTGGCTAACCAGGAATCTTTAGGCTGGCTCTTGCATATTCATGATCAATTTACTGGTGTCCCCACACGAGAACAATTACGCCAATTTGCTTGGGATACTCTCAATGCTGGGCAGGTAATCCCGGGTTATGGTCATGCGGTGTTACGCAAGCCCGATCCACGCTTCACGGCGCAGTTCGAATACGCCAATAAGTACATGCCTGATGATGAGATATTCCAGATTGCGAAAATGGTGTATGAGATTGTGCCTCAGGTGCTCATTGAGCAAGGGAAAGCTAAAAACCCTTCACCCAATGTAGATGCCATCAGTGGAACACTTCAATATCATTACGGCTTGAAAGAGTTCGATTTTTATACCGTGTTGTTTGGTGTGGGACGTTCGTTGGGCGTAAGTGCTAATGCAGTATGGGCGCGCGCGCTGGGCCAGCCAATTGAGCGGCCTAAGTCTTTGACTACTGCTATATTAGAAGATATTGCCAGCAAGGCGAAGGACTAATTCGCCGTCTCAGGCAGGCTCTGCGATGGGCTTAATCTGTTGCGCGACCTGGGTGATGAGATTGGCAGAGTGTTCTATGCTGAACTTGCTGGTATTGATGATGAAGTGATATAGCAGCGGATCGGACGAATCGACACCGTAAAAGCGTTTCAGGTAATCAGCCGAGCCTGTGTCAAATGATTCTATGATATCCTGGGCTGCCCTTCGGGCTTCGACCGAGTCGCTGAAGGGTTGTGTTTTCTGCTCTGGATAGCTTCTGACCCGCACGAGGCGATCTTCAATATCGGCTTCAATGCGGACATGGATCACATCCGGTTTATCTTTCAAGATAACCTGTCCGCCACGACCCATAATAACGATATTGCCGATCTCGTAGGCGTATTCGATAGCTTTCCTAACAAGCGAGAGCGCATGCTCTTCATTGAGTTGTATCTCCTCAGCAACCCGCACCCCATCCTTGCCCTCCTTCCAGACGCGTAATTGGGCGATCGGGCGAGAGATACCAAACAGGCGTGCAAGGAAGTTCTTAACCATATAGTTATCTTCGGAGTAGTCGATAACTTCCTGGTCGGAAATGCCAGCTTCGAACGCCGCTCTTGCGAGAATGTGTTTGTCGAATAGTTGGTAGCCTGTGTTGTGGCAGATTAATTCAGCGATCTCATCTCCGCCACTGCCATATTGTCGGGAGATAGTTATAACAGACATGGCAAAACCTCTCATCCTTAATTAAATTCGTATATGTGATAAAGCCCGCCATAAAATACGGCGGGCTTTGATGAAATTCTGCATTGGAATTAAGGTTCCCGCCTAAAACTGGCTTGCTGCTGGAACCACGTTCCTGTTTAAATTCAATATAGCATAGTTGCTGTGCTTAATCAAGAAGCATTCAGCAAAATCGGGCTTATCGCAATTGAAAATATGCGGGTAGTCGAACAATCTCGCCGACTACCCACACTAACTCACGAACCGTATTACTCGTAAATAATTATGGTGTTGGTGTGACTGCCAACGCGACGCCGACCCAAATGAAGTCTCGCTGAGCGCTGGATGCGCCGGCTGGCTCCCAAATGGGGTTACCGCTGTCATCGGTGCCTACCTGGCGAGCAGTCAGAACCCACCAGCGTATAACATGGGGGAGGTTGTCAGTAGGCCGGAAGGAAAGCGGTACATTGTATTTGGTATCTACAACGTAATCCACAAGTTTGCGGTCCTGACCGCCGGTGACATCTACAATAGTAACTGCGTAAGCTTCGTTGTCTCGCAGTGTTCCTACCGAAGCCCATTGAAGCGTCACAGTATCATCGGTGCCTGTAAAGGGCGCGCCATCCTGAGGTAGCAGTAAACTGGGCGCAGCATAGGGTGGCGGAAGAGTGGGTGTGGGTGACGGGCCCGCAGTGGCGGCTCGCTGGCAGAGCGGAATTTTAATTACCTGGCCAGAGCGGACTGTGTCATTTACCAGACCGTTGTATTCCTTGAGCACTACGATGGCGACAGCGTAATTAGCGGAGATACTGCTCAGTGTATCGTTTTCTTGCACGGTATATTCAAATTCTCCGCAAGCAACGCGGGTCGATTCTTCGGCGTTCATGGTGGCTGTGGGCTGTGGTGTGCTGGTAGGTGTAGGGTGAGGAATCAACAGATTTTGCCCAATAATTAGATTGTCACAGGCAGCTGGCAAGCTGTTGAGCAGGATAATGCTCTGCGTGGAGACGCCGAATGCGAATGCGATTGATGAACAGGTATCGCCAGAAGCTACCTTGTAACTAAGAGGCGTTGGCGTTGGTACGGGCGTATTCGTCGCAGTTGGCGGTTGTGGAGTAGTAGTTATGGTCGGAGAAGGTGTGATTGTTATGGTAGGTGTTTCTGTGGGCGGAATTGTATCTGGAGTTGTTTGGCGCATTGCATAATAGACCAATCCAGCACCAATTGCGATGAATAAGATGAATAGGCCCAGCACAGCTGGCAAGTTGAGAGTGATCTCTGGCAGACGGCTGCCTTGAACTGCCTTAGCTGGCTTAGAGGGTTTATCTGTGGTTGCTAGTTCTGTGCCACACACCAAGCAGCGAGCGGCATCCTCGCTCAGGCGTGTTCCGCAGGTGGGGCAGAGTTTGGTGGTTTTTGTGTTTTGTTCAGGACTCATATTCATTTCCAGCCAGATTTTCTATTAGGTTCTGGCGCAGACTCTGGCGATTATACCAGTATTGTGTTTGATGTGCGATAAGGCATAGTATTTCTTTAATGGTAGCCTTTCCCATGTCGCCCGGGGAAAGCAGAGGATGATATACTCAACTAACATGGATTCTTACAGCATTTACCTTCACATCCCATTTTGCAAACACCGCTGTGCCTATTGCGATTTCAACACTTACGCGGGTTTGGATGGCTTGATTCCAAATTATACACGCGCGCTGTGCCGCGAAATTGAGTATAGCGCTGCCTCGGGCGAACTGCGTAGCGTCCATACGGTGTTTTTTGGTGGCGGAACGCCATCGTTGCTTCCAGCGCATGCGATTGGAGAGCTATTGACCGCTTTGGATCGGTCGTTTGCCCTCTCAGTTGATCTTGAGATAACATTGGAGGCCAATCCATGTACGCTCAGCTTTGAATATCTGAATACATTGCGGCAGTTGGGTGTAAACCGGTTGAGCTTGGGTATGCAATCCGCTAATGCGGAGGAATTGCGACTTTTAGAGCGTGAGCACGACCAGCGCGACGTCATCCAAGCAGTATCTTGGGCGCGGCGGGCTGGTTTTGAAAATCTGAATCTGGACCTGATTTTCGGGCTGCCTTACCAGCAAATGGATAACTGGAAACAAAGCCTGACTTTGGCAGTTGATTTGCACCCCGAGCACTTATCGCTGTATGCGCTAACCTTGGAGCACGGAACACCCATGCAGAAATGGGTTGGGCGAGGTCTGTTAAGTGAGCCGGATGCTGATTTGGCAGCAGAAATGTATGAATGGGCGGGAGAATTCCTGGAGTCG
>DATCYX010000029.1:0-3969 GCA_036526235.1 Anaerolineales bacterium
CTGGTTATCGCTCATTGCATTCGTACCGCTATCGGTAAGCATATCCAGGAAGATGTCCCTTGTGCGTAACAAGAAGGTGTTATAACCCGCCTCTTGTATTGCCACAAGCCGACGGTCAATGGGCGGCAAACTCGTCTTTTGAATGATACGCACTTTGTGCATCTCCACTGGGATTACGTTACCATTCGAAAGTTGGATATTCATTTGTCTTATCTCCTTCTGTGGGTATCACACAGAATACGCTTTAGCGCCAGGTGATGAATTCAAAACCAAGTTTCATCCCTAGCTCGTATGGTATTAAACAAAGCGCAACAGGCAAATAAAAATCGGATTTTCCCTCCTCTTTTAAGACACCATACCCCCACACACTTCCTAAGAATTTGTCCCTCTACGGGATAAGCCAAGATCAAACTTGTGATGAGCATACAATTACTTGCTCACATTTATGTCACATTTAATTTACAGAATAGCATAATTGTCAATCAAAATCAAGCAAAAAAGGGTTGAGCGGATGTTAAATAAGTATCCGCTCAACCCTTTATACCTTACCCTTACGCTTCTGCCCTTAGGCAACCACCTCCGCGGATGTATCGCTTTCTTCAGGTGGGCTGCTTCGATCTAGCATCTCGAGGTTGAGCTCGCGATAGGTCAATGTCCATGTCGATGACAGATATGTCTCCCGCAAGCCCTCCAAGAAGAGCATCGGAATCGCCAGCACGAGGATGAACAGGATCCCACCGGATAGAACAGCCGCGATCCAAGCGACCAAGGTGCTAGTTGTCGCCTGGAAAACCGTGTAAAAGAGAAAGCCTACGCCTCCTCCCACAAATAGACCCAATGCAGCCAAGAGGATAGCCACAGGTATTAAGGCGATGAAGAAGCCAACCTTAATACCCAGCAAGATCAGCCACATGATGAACACATCCTTGAAGTTGCCGCGTATTACCTCCAACCCCTGGCGGATTGAAGTAATGGCATCGCTACCCTGCAAGACGCCTACTCGCCGGATGATCTCCAGCACCAGCGATAAAATCACGTTAATGATGATTGCCACAAAGATGAGCAGAAAAACCAAACCCACCGAGGCAATAATCCCGGGCATTGTGGGTTGTTGACCTGCCAGGGTTTTTAATAGCACAGGCAAGGCTGCGCAACCAAAAATCAGGATGAACGCCAAAAAAATGGGCAGGTAAATCACCAAATCGATCAGAAACAGCCGCCAGGCTGCCCGTGACCAACCCAGCCGCAGACCTGCCTTCCAAGTCAATTTCTCCTCATCCTGCTCGTATTTATCCACCATGCGGATCAACGCCGCCTGGCTGACATAATATCCGATGGCAAACAGGATGGCTAAGAGGAGCATAGCCAACACAAACAACACGCCAATGCGGGTCAACGTTTCCAGGGTATCAGCTGGAATGCCTTGATTGAACAACTCACCCAGCTTCTCCAGCTCGCGCTGGATCTCCTCTGGTGGGGTTGTCTCATAGCGACCAGGAACATTTAAATCGGGTGAGAAGTTACTGCTCCCCGGGGAAAAACCTGATGGCGAAGTCAATGCCAATATAATCCCTATGACCCAGAGTGCCCGGTAGCTCCATAGAATATTCCAGGCTCGCTTGAGAGTTTGCATGTGATCCATTTTTCGTACTCCTTTCAAATCAAACTTGGCTTACTGCTGTTCGCTGTTTCCAAACCCACCAGCCCACTAACCAGCAGACATACATCAGGCTGATCAGCAGACCTGCGCCAATTCCGGTGAAGAAGCCCCCATTGAGCGGGCTGAGTAAATCCATCATATTTATCAGGGCGCTTAGGGGCTCTGGTAAACTCGGCAATACCGAGACGAAAGATACCTGATCTAACAAGATTAATTTTGCACCTGGCACCACCCACAACATGTTGCTTAGAATAGCCACTGTCTGGAAAAAAGTCAAAACCAATAGCAGAACAACCGGGATGAAGTACCAGCCTAGATCGGGCACCATCGGGATGATCTGCAGTGCTTTGCGGCGTTGTTTGAGCTGCAAACCAACCTCCGCTACGAAGCGGGCTTCGGATTTAAGGTTAGCCGGATCAGGGAGTGCCATAAGAAGCGCGGATAGATTTTTGCGCTCTTCGAGCAGGGCACGGCAACGCTGGCATTCTCCCAGGTGCGCTTCGACCTGATGTCTATGCAGGGAAGAAAGTTCATCGTCTAGATAAGCCTCAATCCAGATCTCCAGATGTCCGTTCATGTTGCCTCCATCAATGGGCGCAGGATTTCCACCAATCGTGTGCGGGCATAATGCAGTCGAGACATAACCGTGCCGATAGAGATGTCCAATGTCGCAGCGATTTCACGATAGGAAAGGCCTTCATATTCACGCAAGATCAACACCACCCGGCTGGCATGTGGCAGGCTAAGCACCGCTTGGCGAATTTCACGGGCACTTTCTCGCCGTTCCAGGCGGACTTCCAAATGCTCTCCTGGACTGGCAAGGTCCAAGCTATCGATATCCACATTTGGTTTTTCACGGCGGGTAATATCCAGGGCCGAATTTACAGCGATGCGGTACAGCCAGTTTCGGAAGGAAGAGCCGGGACGAAGATCAGGCAGGTGTTGCCAAACCCGGATGAAAGCCTCCTGCGCTGCATCCTCAGCAACCCTGGCATCGCCGCACATCCGGTAGACCATGTTGATCACTCTCAAGCGATAGAGGCTAACCAACTCAGCGAACGCTTGGCGGTCGCCTTCCTGCGCGAGAGATATCAGCTTGCTTTCATCCCCCACCGAAACGGCTTCTAGCATCATCATATCTTTCCCAACCCAACCAACCCCACCATTCTATTTAACGAATTTTATATCGATTTTATTCGGATTCAGAAAAATAAAAGTTTTTTGAAAAAGCGCCTGGAAAATCCCCTTATCCTTGGCTTTGTTGCAACCACTACCTCAATCAACAGCCATAGTGGCTTTCCCCACATCACATGCACTTTTGCAAATTCGCGGCGCAGATATTTTAGCAGTGGACAATATCACCTAATCCAGGATGATGGATTAGCTTCGCTCGCAGAAAACAAAATGGGATCTAAGCAGGTGTTTGTGCGCCCGCATCGATCCCAATATAATCAAGTTGTCATTAGAACAAATCAGAACGCCGAGATTGCTTCCTGAAGCTCTCCGTAGACCTCAATATATGAATCAAAGCCAGCCATATTGAGCACTTTGAGCACCTGCGGTGATGAGCATAGTAGCTTGACATAAGGCGAAACAGGAGTTCCGCCAACCGCTGTGCCAGACTTAGCTTCGCCGCCCACCTGCGATGCACTTTGCAAGATATTATAGATCCAGTGAATCGACCTCAGTCCCACGCTGCTCAGCGAAGGGACCTTGTTGAGGTCGAGAAGAAAATAGCGAGCTCCCTTTTCGTAAGCCACGCGGACTGCGTTCTCTAATATATCCGTACTGCTCATGTTGATCCGACCAGCCACATGCAGTATAGTGATCGGAACGCGACCCTGTACTTCAGATTGCGAAATTTCCAATCTACTGTTCCAATCCATAATCCACATTCCTCCCTATCCATAAATGCAACTTGTATTATGGATAAGATTCTCACCTTGGTAATCATTGTTGAAAAGCGATTATAGGATACTTGATATGCAGCCAGGAATCAAGAGGGAATCACCCATTTGCACCGCAATCACGGGCAGATCGACAAATACTATCCCGGTTACCCAGAACAGGCCTAATCCAAAGTGGAGAAAAACATCGACCAGGGAGATATAATCATGAAAAGTATACTCAAGATTTTCCCATTAACTTCGATAATTTATCCTACATACCAAAACATATCGTGCTCACAGAGTACATTAGGGCAATCGCATTTGGGCGATTGCCCATCAGGGCATATGCAATTGCCCTGCAGAGTACATAGAATAGACTCGCCAACGGCGAAACATCTGATATGATTAATTTTTGATAGC
>DATCYX010000030.1:0-11451 GCA_036526235.1 Anaerolineales bacterium
TTCAATCTCGTCATACCCGGAAAGCCCTTTTCCTCCGTCAAGAGCAAAAAATTCCATACATGACCTTGCAACAGTATCCGATGCGTCATAGATCGATAACACCTTGCCAAATAAGCTCACCTGCTCACTTTTCCAATATTCAGTCATCTCCGGGCTGCACCCGGCTAATAAAACAAATTTGATGTTTTCGTTCTTTAGCAAATATGAGGCCGCCACCGCAATAATAGCGCCTTTGGATGCTCCAACCACAGTAATCTGATTGGGAGGAACCTTTGCATCTAGTAACCGTTTAACTTGTCGCTCGATTTTCTCTGCATATTCCCAAATATCGGCATTTCGGGGTCGAGGTTCACTGATTACGAAAAACCCAGCGTCATGTAAGGCATTCAATATCCCTTCGTATTCATACTCCCCATAGATGATGCTCTTTGCATGTATACCCTGTTCCTCAACAATCCTGCCATGGAGATAGAATATATACTTCCCCGCGGGTTCAATCAATTCAGGAAATTCGTAAACAGATAAATCCGGCGTGCTTTCAAGCGAGGTCGGACGAATCGTTGAAGTCTGCGTGGGTTCAACGATTGTGCTTGTTGCCAGGCTGAAATCTGTAGACTTGGGGGTCGCTATCTGCCCAGCAGGCGTGAATTGACAAGCGGGTAAACCCAAAACAAGAATGCTGCCAAGGAGGAATATACAGAACCTGAATCGATGATACATCAAGTTATTCCTAATACAATGGCAATTTTCTTGCACCCATAACCATGCTTAGCCGAAGTCAAATCAAATATATTTTTATTGTAGTCCTTTTTCGAGTTTTGTAAAATCGAATCGCCCAATACAAGAAAAGTTCGTGCTAAAATCACTGCATGGTCGATCCTGATATCTCCAAATATGCTTCCCTGTTGAAGCAACAATACCTGTTCCAAGGGCTAAACGACGCCCAACTAGCCCACGTCGTCACCCATGTTGAGCGCATCGAAAAGTTCAAAGATGACGTCATTTATGCACAGGGATCGCCTGGAGATAAATTCTACGTGATCTTCCAGGGCAGGGTGCGTGTCACACAAAAAGAAGGTCAACGGGAGCGCCAATTAAGGATACTTAACGCAGGAGATTATTTTGGCGAGGGTGGCTTGCTATTTAAACGCCCACGATCAGACACAATCACTGCCCTAGAGCCCACGGTATTACTTCGCCTGAGCCGTGAAGATTTCTTTGAATTGCTCGAAATCATGCCGAGCATCCGCATGAACCTCTCCGCAACCGCCGAGAGTCGCTACCTAGCTCTGAAAGAGAATTTCGACTGGTTGAGCGATGATGAGGTCATCTACCTAATTCGACGCAAGCACGAGTTGTTTCTACTTATCTCTCTAATCCCACCAGTGATACTGGGACTCATTGCGCTACCGATCTTTGTGCTTAGCTTCTCGCAAACCAGTCCTTCCCTGACAATTGCTGCGCTCCTTTTTGGCATATTTGGGATGATCGGTTCGGTCATGTGGGGAATTTGGAATTGGCTAGATTGGGGAAACGACTTCTACATTGTCACCAGCCAGCGCGTGGTATGGCTGGAAAGAGTGATCTTTTTTTACTACAGCCGCCAGGAAGCCCCGCTCACACAGGTGCTCTCTGTCAATGTCAAAACAAGCTTTATTGGGCGAATATTTAATTATGGGAGTGTCGATGTACGCACCTTCACGGGTGGCATTCCCATGCAAAATATGACAGACCCCAAACAATTTGCTTCCTATGTTGAGGGATTCCAATCGCGCGCCCAGCGCCAGCAAAGAGAAGCCGAAGCAGAGGTCATTGAGAAAGAGCTGCATAAACGCATCCATAAGGAATCTGAACCATTACCAGTTAAACCAGCTCCTCCCAAGCCAGCGGAGAATAAAAAGAAACCAAAACAAAGCGCCCTGCAGTATATCCTGGATACTTTCTTGAAGGTGCGATTCGAACAAGATAACGTGATCACTTACCGCAAACACTGGTTGGTTTTGATTGGCAAGACCCTGGCTCCTACTATGGTATTCCTCATGCTGGTGATCCTCTATAGTTTATTACTTTATCAATATCTTTTCAGAGATGGAATCGGAATTTCAGGTTTACCAGTTAGCGTCTTGGCAGGGTTGCTCTTGTTTGCAGTAATCCTCTGGTGGGGTTATCATTATTTAGACTGGAATAACGACATCTACCAGCTCACACCTGAGCAGATCGTTGATATTGAACGCAAGCCATTGGGCGAGGAACAGAAAAAAACTGCACCCTTAGACTCCATCCTTAGCTTAGAGCATGCCCGTTTAGGAATCATTCAGTTGATCTTCAATTTTGGCAACGTAGTTATCAACGTTGGGCAGACCAAATTTATTTTTCGAGGCGTGCACAATCCCGATCAAGTTCACCAGGATGTGGCAGATTATATCGAAGCCCGCCGCCGAAAACGCCAGGAGGTGGAGGCAGAACGTGAACGCAAGCGTATGCTAGATTGGTTCGGCACCTACCATCAACAACATGATGAAATAGAACAATCGAAAAAAGATACCGATTGGGACCTTTTTCCGGGGTAAAATAGTACTTCAGTTTAGATTTGTTTAGAGGTAAGTATGGCTATCCGTGAGATTATAACCCTTCCGTCTTCCACCTTGCGACGCAAAGCTCGCAAGGTAACGAGTTTTGGACCACAGCTGCAGTCGCTTATTGATGACATGGTAGAGACCATGCGCGAAGCCCCGGGTGTGGGCTTGGCCGCGCCGCAGGTCGACGTCTCATGGCGGGTCATTGTTGTGGAATTCGGCGATGAGGAGGATGAAGAAGCTCCGAAAAAGCTCTACACCGTGGTCAACCCAGAAATATCTCGCGCATCCCAGGAGATGTCTGTTGGTACGGAAGGTTGTCTCTCCATCCCTGGTTTTGTCGGTGAGGTGGAACGCCCCGACGCCATCACGATTAAGGGATTAAATCGTTATGGCAAGCCATTTCGGATAAATGCTGATGGCTGGCTTGCCCGTATTTTCCAACATGAGGTCGACCACTTAGAGGGTGTCCTGTTTATTGATCGGGCGGAAAAAGTCTGGAAGGTCGAAGAAGCCGACGCTGAAGTAGCCGCCGCAGATTAATGTTTCTCAAGCGCCTTTCGCTAACGAATTTTCGCAACTACGCTCGCCTGGACGTGGACGTGCCCACCGGTTCGGTGCTTTTGGTGGGCGATAACGCCCAGGGGAAGACCAGCCTCCTAGAGGCTGTATATTTTTTAGCAACCTTTGTTTCATTCCAAGCCGATAGCGACCGCCAATTGATCAATTTCATCGCCGGGCGCGAGCCGCTAGCCGTGGCGCGTATCGTGGCGGATTTTCAGCGCCAAGAGATGGATCATTCTTCTCGTGACCACCGTCTGGAGGTCCGCATTATCCAAGAAGCAAATGGAATTAATGGTGGTAGCCGCGTGCGGAAAGAGGTGCTCCTGGATGGTGTCGAACGAAAAATTAGCGAGGCAGTGGGGGTATTCAATGCCGTGCTCTTTCAGCCGCAAACCCTTCGTATCATCGAAGGTGCCCCTGAAGACCGTCGTCGCTATCTCAACCTGACCCTGGCTCAGGCTGTTCCCCGCTACACAGCTGCACTGACAGATTATAATCGCGCCATCACCCAGCGCAACGCCTTGCTAAAACTGCTCAATGAGCGTGGCGGCGACCCCAACCAGCTAACCTATTGGGATGAATTATTGGCTTCTTCCGGAGCCAGCTTGATCTATGCCCGCATCCAGGCTATCAAAGGGCTGGAGCGCCTGGCCGCACGCATCCACAGCCAGCTGACACAGGGAGCCGAAGTATTAAGGCTATCCTACCTGCCAGCCTACGATCCACTGCCAAAACCTGAGCGCCAATACGCATTACCCATCGATGCGCCACTCGATCGCTCCGGCATCCCATTGGAAAAAATCCAGCAAGGTTTTTTTGAGAGTCTGGAGCGCTTACATTCTGAGGAGATCGCCCGCGGTGTCACCACAATTGGTCCCCACCGCGACGAATTACGCTTCTTAGCAAATGGAATTGATTTGGGGGTATACGGTTCACGCGGCCAGTCGCGCACTGCCATCCTGGCCCTCAAACTAGCCGAGGTGGCCTGGCTAAAAGAAGAGACCGGCCAATGGCCAGTGCTCTTGTTAGACGAAGTCCTGGCTGAGCTCGATGTACAACGCCGCACTGACCTATTAGAGCGCTTGGCAGATATTGAACAGGCTTTGCTTACCACTGCTGATCTGGAAGCTTTCTCTAAGGATTTCATCCGTCAGGCCACCCTCTGGCGTATCAACGCCGGCCAGCTCGAGGAGTTGAAGCATGTCCCTGAATAACCCGACCATGGGAGAGCGCGTTGGTTGGATTTTTCAAATTAACGCCTCAAATGGCGGTGTGCCCAAGTTAAGCCGAAAGCTCGGCGAAGTCACCTTCAACGGTCTCACTGGGGATAATCAGGCCAACCTGGATGTTCATGGTGGACCAGAACGGGCGCTTTGCCTTTACTCTCTGGAGCGTATCCTTGCCTTGCAAGCTGAAGGACATCCCATATTCCCGGGATCAGCTGGTGAAAACCTCACTTTGGCTGGTCTGGATTGGTCTCTCGTCAACCCGGGCACCCGTCTCCAACTGGGAGCCAGTGTGCTAGTGCAGGTGACTCGCTACACATCCCCCTGCAATACCATTTCCGGTTCATTTATGAAGAACGACTACTCTCGTATCTCTCAGAAAGTCTTTCCAGGCTGGTCACGTGTCTATGCGCAAGTCATCCAACCGGGCACGATTCAGGTGAGTGATGCAGTACGCATTTCTACAATGGACTGATAAAGAAATAAGAGAATCAATTTTTGCCTATAATGGCTTTTTGGCGGGTATGCCCACTCGTCTGGGATATTGCAGTGGTGTTGCTACCACTTTGTCCACCACCACCAGATATCGCTCATCCGCGACCCCAGGTAAGGTGACAGGTACCAGATGCTTGAGCCTGCCACCCAACAGGCGCAGGGCATTATCCGCTGAATGTGCTTCAACGGGAGCACTTTCACCCTTCATAGCGATCATACCCCCTTCCACCCTCACTAGAGGCAGCATATACTCTACCAGCACGGGTAGAACTGCCACAGCCCTGGCAACAGCCCAATCATATTGCTCACGATGCTCTGGAAGCTGACCCAGTTCCTCGGCACGGCGCTGTATTATGTCGACATTTTCCAATCCTAGTTTCTGAGCTATATGCCGACAAAAATCGACCTTCTTCCCCACCGAGTCAACCAAGGTCAATGCCACAGATGGATAGACTATCTTAATTGGCAATCCTGGAAAGCCAGCTCCAGTCCCTATATCAATGATCCGCTCCATGGGTCGATCTTTCATCACCAACAAGCAAGTTAAGGAGTCAAGAAAGTGCTTGATGCGGATGTTCTCTGGAGTGTCTATAGCAGTGAGGTTGAATCTTGAATTCCATTCCACCAACTCTGCTTCATAGGAAGTCAGTGCAGCCAGCTGGGAAGCAGACAGGCGTATCCCCAAAAACGAGTGCACCAGGCGCGCCAGTTCCCTCATACTCACGTACCCATTATAACTGGGGGAATCATGGCTTTGGGAAAAAAATACGCCATCTCCTAGCGCTCGTATTCCTCGGTATACTTCTTCCCGTCACCCGCCCCCTATCTGCTAAAGCTGATCACCTTCCAGAGCGCGCCTACATACGCGGGGTAATCGGCCACGCTCAGAGCTACCCGCTATCGTGCGAGTCGCGCTCGGCGGCCGATTGGGCTGCATTTTGGGACGTCAATATCCGTGAGCGGAAGTTTCTTACCAAACTGCCCCGTTCAGAAAACCCCGACGAAGGCTTTGTGGGAAATCCAAGTGATGCCTGGGGGAACATCCCGCCCAAATCTTATGGCGTCCATGCCGAGCCAGTAGCTGCTCTGTTGCGTGAGCATGGTCTTCAGGCAGAAGCTCGGCGAGGCATGCAATGGGACGAATTGCGCGCTGAGATCGCTGCGGGGCGCCCGGTGATCGTATGGGTCATCGGTCAAATATGGCAGGGCACTCCGATCAAATATTCCGCACCCGATGGGCACAAGACCACTGTCGCCCGCTTTGAGCACACCATGATTGTCATCGGTTACGGTCCATCGGTTGTACATCTGGTAGATGCTTATAGTGGTAAGACGGTATCTCACCCGCTGCGCAGATTCCTAGCCTCCTGGAAGACGCTAGGAAATATGGCTGTTGTTGGGCAAGCCAACCCCGAAGAGCCATCGAAACCCGAGCAGGGAAATTCGTCCCAGGTATTCCTACCAGTAATATTTTCGGGTACATCGGAGACATCCCAGTCCGTTTCTCCAACCCCGAGCCCTAAAACCTACGTGGTCAAACGCGGCGATTACCTGGTTGGAGTGGCGCGGCAATTCAGCGTCAACTGGCGCAAACTTGCTAATCTGAATGGCATCAAATACCCGTATACCATTTATCCAGGTCAAGTTCTAAAAATTCCATAGATAGCAAAAGGTATCTGCGGCGGGTGTAAACCCTTGCAGATACCTTCTTCGATTATTTATCTCTCTACCGTACAGAGGACGTTGAAATGGAGAGGTAATATTACGTTGATTGTGAAGGAGGTGCTGGGGGCAAGCTCTCCTTGCCTTTCGCCTTGCGGCGCCGCCAGGCTTGCCAAACCAATCGAAGCGGCAGCACAAAAATCACAAATAAAACTACCAACACAGGCAGCACGTACAGGATAATCCAAATAACCAGGTTTCCAAGCACCTTCAGGGTGTTGATCAATGTCTGGACAGCGTCTTTGGCGGTGCCCACTGGCTGCCATCCACCGATGGTGAGCGGCTGAACAGCCTCATTGGCAATTAATTCAACACTGATGAGCGACATCGCCGCTGATTGCTCATAATATTGTATCTGCCCCTTTATCACCTCGATCTGCTCACGTACCTGCACCAATCGGTTGTAAACCGATAGCACATCTTCAGTCTTGTTCGCTGAACCCATTATCTCCGTAAGCTGGTCTTCGGTGGCTTCCAGGTTGCGCAAACGCGACTGCAAATCGGTGTACTCGCTGGTTACATCTTGACTGCTGATATTTTCATTGAGCGGGAGTTGCTCTGTCTCCTCCTTGATACGGGTCAGGGCATCGTTGAAATCCGCAGCCGGGACTCGAATGGTGATAGAAGCCCGCGGAGATTTTGCGCCGCTGTCCAGCGTCATCTCGCGCAGATTAGCCGAAACCACGAACCCCCCCATCTCCTCAGCCAGGTAGGTAATGTTGTCCATAGACTTCACGGGGTCGTCTACCACAATGGTAAGATCGGCATTCTTTATCACCAAGCGCTCGGTCTGTGTCTGACCTACAGCAGGCATAATCTCACCTTGTGCATCATCCATAAAAACAGCGGAGGCTGGCTCTGCCATCTCCCTTGCAGCCAGCTCTTCGAAAGGCGGCGCGCCAGCTTCAGGGGCCAAGGATCTCGCTGATGCGCAGGCTGAAATCCATAATAAGCTCGTTGTTAATATCAAAGGGAGAATTCTTTTGATCATTGCCATAACTCCTTTCACCCTATTTCTCCCAAGACGTCCCCCGCAATCAAAATGTTCCCCACTCCCCTTACCATCCCGCAGCAAGGCGTTGGATATGGCGATCTGGCAAACCAGCTGCCACCATTCGTTCCTGTACAGATTTGACTTGGTAAGTCGCTCGACGGTGTTCCCAGATATCCTCCTCTGGGAAATAAATCGCATAGGCGGCCCTCGGATCTCGATCTCGCGGCTGGCCCACTGACCCGGGATTTAGGATAGCCCGAGGCGAAAGGGACAAACGCGAGTTGGCCTCTGGGATCATCAACCTGGCAGAATGGTTGTCCATGCCAAGTAGATATATGCTAGGCAGGTGGGTGTGCCCAACAAAACAATATGCTGATTCGAAGTAAGCAAAACTCTGAGTTGCATTTTTTGTATCCAATAAATATTCCCAAACCGGATGCCGAGGGCTGCCATGCACCAAAGTGACATTATCCATCTCGACCCGCTCAGGTAAGCCCTGGAGGAATGCTACACTAGCATCAGATAGGGTATCCCGGGTCCATCTGACTGCATCTCTGGCTTCTGGATTGAAAGTGGCCGAATCGATCTGGTTGAGCGATGCTGCATCGTGATTGCCGATGATACATGCCAGGTTGGGCAGCTCACGCACACAGGAAATACACTCATTTGGGTCTGGACCATAACCCACTAAATCCCCCAGGCACCATACCGCGTCAACCTGTCCAGCATCCGCCAGCACGGCTTCCAAAGCAGTCAGGTTGGAATGGATGTCCGAAATAATCAAGATTCGCATAGGAACACCTAATAGTAGCACAGAATAAGCATATCGTTAAGATCGTTAAGAGATCAGTCGACAAAGCCACCCTGTAACAAATCAACAACGATGCGCTCAAATTAAATCAGGCTGCCAGATTTGGTATAAACCCAACTTGCCGCTTTCACCATCAGAATAAAAAGTCTGTTGCACGGTGAAGCCCGTCTCACTTGCCAATTGCATCAACTCCTGTTCTGTAAAGTGATGCACATAGCGCAAACCATACCCACCACTGCGCCAATCTAACAGGTAATCACCTTCATCTATATCACTTTCGTTGAGCCCGATGCTCTCCCACGGCTGGATGCGCTGGCGTAATCGAGGGCTGTTTAAAAACTGCCATTCCGAGTGGATAAACAGCCCATGCGGGGCAAGGTTTTTGCGCACATCCCGTAAAACCAATTTGCGCAAATCATCCCCAGGCAGATGGTGCAATACGGCAAATGCGAGGATGTCATCCAGCGGATGTTCCAAAATGCCGGGTTGTAACCGCTGGATAGTTGTGAACCAATCTGGGGAGGACAGGTCTACTTGAATAAAAAAAGCCTTCAGGGTCTCAAGACGGGACCTTTGGGCTTCTGCGAGCATTTCACTGCTAAAGTCCAGCCCCATATAGAACCCCTGGTGATCGCGTTTTGCCAGTTCACGAGCTAGTTCTCCGTTTCCACATCCAAGGTCCAAGATGTTCACCTGGCTTGGCAAGGTTTCCAGGATGCGCCGCACGCCGGGCTGCAAGCGCATGCGGGTGGCTGAAAACTGGAGTGCTAAGGTCTGGTAAAATTGATGGTTGAGTGCAATTAATTTCTCTGCAGTGGCAGACTTCACACCGATATTATAAGTCAGACCGACCATTTTTCCCCGTCCGCGCCAGATGGAATATAACAATTTTCGCTTTCGCCCACATACTCCAGAAACCCTCGAAATAGCCCGTTTGGTCCTCAACGATGTCCATTCCGGTCGAAAGGTGCTGGACGCCATTCGGCGACACCCACTGCCAGGCGGTGGTTATCTGAGTAAATCCATGCTGATCTCAGCCTATAAACAACTCGCCGAGAGCGGCATCTACGAAATTGACCCATCTTTCCTGGCGCGCATTCGCATGAAACCTGTGCGCACACTCTCCGGAGTTACCACGGTAACCGTATTAACCAAGCCCTACCCATGCCCCGGAAAGTGTATCTTTTGCCCCACCGATGTGCGCATGCCCAAGAGTTACCTACCAGACGAGCCAGGTGCTATGCGCGCCCTGCAACACGATTTTGATCCCTATGGACAGGTCGTGGGGCGGATCCAGGCGTTGCAGGCCGTAGGCCACCCCACGGATAAAATCGAGTTACTGGTCTTGGGTGGGACATGGAACTCCTACCGCCGTGATTACCAGGAATGGTTTATCCGTCGATGCTTCGATGCACTCAACGGCTTCGCCTCAGAAACTCTGATAGACGCGCACCAGTATAATGAAACAGCCGCTCATCGCGCCGTGGGATTGGTCGTGGAGACACGCCCCGATCATGTCAACCCCCAGGAGATCGCCTGGTTACGATATCTGGGCGTCACCAAAATACAGATGGGCGCTCAGAGCCTGGATGATCGCATCCTGCTCCTCAATCAGCGCGGCCATAGCGTCGATGACACGCACCAAGCGGTGGCTCTCCTCCGTGCTGCTGGTTTCAAGATTGTGTTGCACTGGATGCCAAATCTATTGGGCGCTACACAAGATTCCGACCGCTCAGATTTCACCCGCTTGTGGGACAATCTATGTCCTGATGAGATAAAGATCTATCCCACCCAACTGCTCGCCAACGCTGACTTATATGCTTATTGGCAGCGTGGTGAATACCACCCGTACACCACTGAAGAGCTGATTAATTTAATAGCAGATATTAAACCCAGCATCCCGCGGTACTGCCGCGTGAACCGCGTTATACGCGATATTCCTTCTACAAACGTTGTTGAAGGGAACAAGCGCACCAGCCTGCGCCAGGATGTCCACCAAGAAATGAAACGACGCGGCACCCGCTGTCAATGCATTCGCTGCAGGGAAGTTCGCGGTCAGGAAGTACACCCAAAAAAGCTCCGTTTAGATGAGTACATTTATAGCGCTGGTGGAGCTCAGGAGTACTTCATCTCATACACCACCCCAGATGATAAGTTGGCTGCTTTTCTGCGACTCTCGCTACCTAGAGATGGGTCACCCGAAACGGGGCTGATCGACCTGGAAGGAGCGGCGATCATCCGCGAGGTCCACGTTTACGGTCAATCATTGAAAGTAGGGGCAGAGCAACATGGTGCCGCCCAGCACATAGGTCTGGGCACGCGTCTGCTTTCACATGCTGAAGAGATAGCTCGCTCTAACGGCTACTCCCATTTAGCAGTCATCTCGGCAGTGGGAACAAGGCGTTATTACACAAGAAGGGGATTTGAGCGGGGGGAATTGTATCTGGTTAAACCGATCGATTAATCTACAAAAACAAAGGAGATCTCCTTGTGTCTCGCTGGATGAGTCTATTTTGGATATTCATTAAGGTAAACCTGCTGACTACCTCAGGCCCTGCCTCGGTTGGGTTGTTATATAAAGAGTCAGTCGGAAAACTGATGACTGAAAGCCAGTTCGTGGAGGCTGTGGGCTTTTCGAGTGTACTGCCAGGCAGCGACGCTCTTCAACTGGCGATGTTCGTGGGCTATAGCGCAGGCGGCGTGCCAGGTGCTCTGGCAGCCTTGCTAGGTTCGATTCTGCCGCCCACGCTGATCATGCTGGTGATAGCTTCGTTACTACAGCGTCTGCGCGGCGAGGCTTGGATTGGCAGTTTTGTGAGCGGGCTAACCCCAGCAGTGGCAGTCCTGATGGTGTTGATCGCCTGGCAGATCTTCAACAGCGAAAAAAATGGTTATGGTCTGGCAACAATGGGTATCGCAGGGCTGAGCCTGGTCGCTTTGCTGCTCAAAGCTCCCCCCCCACTGGTGTTGCTCGGTGCTGGCCTGATGGGAGTGATCTTTTTCCGATGAGCGATAGTCTGCTACGCTTGCTTTTGTGTACCAACTGCAACCAAAATACGCGTC
>DATCYX010000031.1:0-30125 GCA_036526235.1 Anaerolineales bacterium
CCCTGGTGGGGGGCATGGAGAAATTCGGCCTCTTCAAGGTCGAAGGGGACGGGACGCTCGCAGCCGATGACCCGATCTACGAAAAAATCCCGGCAGACCGGCTGAACGATAGTGGTTTTGTTAACTTCCTGCTGGTCGTCAATGGCAATCCTGCCAAATGGGTGATTATTTACCGGCCTTTCGTGGATTCTTTGGTCAGGCCGGTAAAGTCATCTTGGGAGTTGTTCAACAGCTTCAAGCCTTCGGATATTCAACCCTACGAACCAGAGCTTTACGTCATGTGGATCGAGGCGCAGCAAAAGCTGGCCCGCAGCTATGGAGCCGGCGCAGATCTCCAGCCAGCCGATTGGCCCAGGGATTTGCCAAAATTGAACAAGCTACTCGGCGACAACGACGCCGTCCAGATACCGCTGGACAGCTCTGAGGTCCACTCGCTGCTGAAATATTATGACCCAGCCCCAGGGGTCAAGTTATTCAAAGAGGGAAGGGACCGCTACAGCGTCATCCTGCGCCCGTTGCTGCCGCATGAAGAGTTGAATAACCTTTCACCCGTGCCGCAGGTTGCCCAACGATTTGCCCTACCCTTCAAATGCCCCAAGTGAGAGGAGCGGGCTCGCGCTAATTTTGCGAAAATCCCAGGGGATGTCGACGCATATTCCAGTTCGCGTCGAGAGCTAGGCGTGCAGACCCTCCCATTCACGCATCAAACCTTCCAATTCTTCCTGCACTCTCACATACTCCCCACCCAACCGCTGTACCTTGGCAGGGTCAGTAGGCGGGTTTTCTAGCTGGCTGGAGAGCGCTGCCAGATGACCTTCCAGCAAGGCGATGCGATCTTCGAGTTCCTTCAACTTCGCCCGGCGTTGTCGCTCTTCAGGCGAGGGGCGTGATTTCTCAGCCAATCCTGCATGGCGTGCCTTGACCTCCGTGGCCGCCTTTTCAGCGGTCGCCTTCTCCGCTTCTAGGTAGGCGCGGTACTGGCTGTATGTACCCTGGAAAATCTGCATGGAAGCCTCATCTGGCAGGATTTCCCAAATCTGGGTCGCCAGCGCGTCGATCAGGTAGCGATCATGCGAGACCAGCAGGATGGTGCCCTGGTACTCCGAGAGCACCTCTTGCAAAATCTCCTGAGACGGGATGTCCAGGTGGTTGGTGGGCTCATCCAGCAAGAGCAGGTTGGCGTCGCTCAAAGCCAGTTTGGCCAGGGCCAGACGGCCGCGCTCCCCCCCGGAGAGCGTGGAGACTTTCTTGAAGACCTCCTCGCCGCTGAAAAGGAAGCGCGCCAGGAAGTCGCGAATACCCGCCAGCAGCATGCCTGGGGCAACCGCCTCGATCTCCTCCACCAGGGTGCGCTCGGGTTTCAGGTCCTCGTGCGCCTGGGCGAAGTAAGCTACATTTAAGCTGGCGCCCATCACCACTTCGCCAGCCAGGGGGGCGAGCATCCCCAGTAATGTTTTGAGAAACGTGGTTTTTCCAGCTCCATTTGGACCGATCAGGGCGGCGCACTCGCCGCGCTTAAAGACCAGATCGGGGACATGAAAGAGCGGGCGTCCCTCATCGGCATAACCGATATCCACCTCGTAGGTGCGCACTACCAAGTCGCCCGAGCGTTGCCCAGAGCGCAAATTCAGGTGCAAGCGAGGCGGGCGATGGCTGGGTGGGCGCAAGGCGCGGATATGCCGCTCCGCTTCGTCCACGTTCATTGGATGAGACGAGATATCCGCCTTTTCGCTGACCTCGCCCCAACTTTTGTTCAAGACCGCCTCAACACCCAGGCTCTCGATGGCTTCCACCTGGCGGCTCAGCCGGCGCAGCTTACCCTTCGCCTGCAGCGTCCGCTGTCCGGAGATATTGCGCTTGACATAGTCCAGCTCCTTGAGCAAGCGCTCTTTCTCGTCACGAAACAATTGCTGGCGCAGCTCCCAGCGCTCATGGCGCACGTTCACGTAGGCAGTGTAGTTGCCGCGGTAGGTTTCCAGGCCGGTGGTGCTCATCTCCCAAATATGGTCCACCACCTGGTCCAAAAAATAGCGGTCGTGCGAGACGATCAATACTGCCCCGCTCCACTGGCGCAGGTAACCCTCCAGCCACTCTACCGCGGAGATATCCAGATGATTGGTCGGCTCGTCCAGGATCAGCAGGTCTGGGTCGGAGAGCAATAAACGGGCTAAGACAGCGCGCGTGCGCTGTCCGCCAGAGAGCTGTGGGATAGGCCGGTGAAAATCCGCTGGCAAAAAGCCCAGGCCGCTCAGCGTCTGGCGGATGCGGGTCTCGTAAATGTAACCCCCACGGAGTTCAAATTCTACCTGCAAGGGCCCATATCGCTCTAGCGAAGCCTCTGCCTGCTCCTGGTCGCTCATCAGTCCTTCAAGGCGTGTCAACTCATTTTCCAGTGACCTCAGCTCTTCGAAGGCGCGCAGGCACTCCTCCCACAGAGTATGTGTCCCATGCAGGATCGCTTCCTGCGGCAGGTAACCGACTTGCAAATTGCGCGCCCGGCTCAACGTGCCGCTCGAAGCCTCCTCCAGCCCAATCAGGATACGCAACAGGGTGGTCTTGCCGATCCCATTGGGACCAACTAGAGCAATGCGTGCCCCATGAGGCAGGCTGAGATCAATGCCCGTGAATATATCCCGCGGGCCGTAGGATTTAGATAGGTTCGACGTAGTGAGTAGCGACATCGTAATTTGCTATGAATGAACGTTTAAATTTCCGATGGCTGTTGCAAAGTCTATCTAAGTCAGTCTTTAGTGACACCATAGCTTCTGTTTTTCTCTTCCCGTGAATACCGTCATTGCAAAGGACTCCTTCGGGGCGACTGAAGCATTCTTATCACTCGGACAGGAAGATTGCTTCGCCTGCCAGAATGCGGCAGGCTCGCAATGACGCGGCATTGCAATAGCCATTTCAAGCGTTCTGACCAACCGATGAGGGCGATTATACCGTGTTATAATGCTTCCCTGAGGCTGCTGCGGGTATTCCTCGAGCCTATGCATCGTGTACTGTGGCGCATGCTAAAACTCCTGGTTATCTGCAGGGCTTTTAAATCTGTGAAGGAAATGCCCAGATGATCTTGAAGGTCTCTAAGGCCTTATGGATCTCAGGGTTTTATGGAACAAATGCAAAGAAATGACAAACTGATTGAACAATCTGGCTCAAGCAAAACTGTCAACCGGTTGAAGCTGGCATTGCTGGCAGCCTTTATTATCGCCGCAGGCATCACCGCCTATATCACATTTGTCTTTGTGCGCGATTTCGTAACATCCTGGGAGCTGACCTCCCTGCCTGGGATCACCATCCGCGATGAAAAGCCGACTTCCACACCAGATGCATCGGGCGTGATCCAGGATGTGGAATCACCCTTGCAACAATTCGGAGGCCCCACTCCTCAGCCTTGGGATGGCGCCAGCCGCGTCACGCTCCTGGTGATGGGGCTGGATTACCGCGATTGGGAGGCTGGCGAGGGAGCCCCGCGAACCGACACGATGATGCTGCTGACTATCAACCCGCTTGACCGCACCGCCGGCATTCTCTCGATCCCGCGCGACCTGTGGGTGAATATCCCGGGCTTCAACTACGGTCGCATCAACACCGCCTACAGCCTGGGTGAAGCCTACAAATACCCAGAAGGAGGCGGTCCGGGACTGGCTATGGCCACCGTGGAAGAGCTGATCGGCGTGCCGGTTGATTATTATGCCCAAATCGACTTTGGCGCTTTCATCCGCTTCATCGACGAGATCAACGGCATCACGATCACTATCGAAAAGAGGATGAAGGTGGATCAAATCGGTGGAAAGGTCAAGTTACTTCGTCCAGGCACGTATACGCTGAATGGCGAATTGGCCCTGGGTTATGCCCGCGCCCGTAACACCGAAGGTGGCGATTTCGACCGCGCCTTCCGCCAGCAGGAAGTGATCATTGCAATCAGAAAACGGCTTTTAGAATCGGACAATTTGCCTAATCTGATCGCCAAGTCGCCGGTGCTTTACCAGGAGCTCTCCTCTGGCGTGCATACCAACCTGAATCTGGACCAGGCTATCAAGCTCGCCTGGCTTTCGGCGCAAATACCCAAAGAGAACATCAAGCGTGGCGTCATTGGCCCACCCGACCAGGTGCTCCTGGTGCAATCTCCAGAAGGCGACCAGGTATTGAAGCCCATTGCTGACCAAATCCGCCTGTTGCGCGATACGGTGTTCTTCCACAATCGTCCTGAGAGCCCGGCGGCGGTCAATCTTGCATCGATTGATCGGGTAACTGCTGAGGCACCCAAGATCTCTGTGCTCAACGGCACCACCACCACTGGATTGGCTGCAAGCACCCTGGAATTCCTGCAATCACAGGGCATCACAGCAGAGGCCGGCAACGCCGAGCAGGTCTACAACAACACCACCATCTTCAACTACACCGGTAAAATCTACACCGTCCAATACCTGGTCGACTTGATGAAGATCGACCAGAACCACATCTTCAATCGCTATGATCCAACCAGCCAGGTGGACGTGGTGGTCATCTTGGGGATGGATTGGGCTGCAAATAATCCAGCGCCATAATCAAGCGCTGCTTGTATCACGTGTTCCGGTGTCACGTGATAATGAAACACTTGGCACCGGAGCACGTGACAATTGGACACATTAACCGGCTCAGTAGAGCGCATTACCTACTATAACCCGGAGAACGGCTATAGCGTGGTGCGCCTGCGACCTGAGCGGGGCAAGGTGCCCGGCCTGAACCGAGATGGCTTGGTGACCGTGGTCGGCAACCTGCCCGAGCTTGCTCCGGGGGAGTATCTGCGGCTGAGTGGTCGCTGGACCAACCATCCCAAGCACGGACTTCAATTTCAAAGCGAAATTTGCGAACAAGCTCAGCCCGCCACGCTGGCGGGCATCCGCCGTTATTTGGGCTCCGGTCTGATCAAGGGCATCGGCCCGAAGCTGGCAGAGCGGATCGTCGACAGCTTCGGCGAGCAGACCCTGGAGGTGATCGAAGAGCACCCAGAGCGCCTGTATGAAGTGCCAGATATCGGCCCTAAGCGCTCGACCTTGATCGCCCGCGCCTGGGAAGAGCAGAAACAGGTCAAGGAGATCATGCTCTTCCTGCACAGTCATGAGGTGAGCACCAACCTGGCGGTGAAAATCTACAAGCAGTACGGCGACCAGTCGCTGGAGGTGGTGCAAAGCGACCCCTACCGGCTGGCCCGCGATATTTTCGGGGTGGGGTTCAAGACCGCCGACCGCATCGCCCAGGCCCTGGGCTTGCCCGCCGACCACCCTTCGCGGGTGGAGGCAGGCCTGATCTACACCTTGAACGAGATGAGCGATGAAGGGCATGTCTACGCCCCCGCCCCAGAGCTATCCGAGCGCGCCATCCAGCTGCTGGATGTGCCCGCCGAGCTAGTGCCGCCTGCCATGGAGCGCCTAGCCAAAGACGACCGCATCCGCCAGGATGTATTGCCCCCTCCCGATACTACACCAAAAGGGGAGACCCCCGCATTGCGCGAACCCGCGGGGGCTTATGGCCTGCCCGCCGTTTACCTGACACCCTTGTATCACGGCGAGGTTGGCGTCGCCGAGCGGCTGCGCGCCCTGAGCCAGGCGCAGCCTCGCCTTAATGGAATCCGGCTCGAGCCCTGGCAAAACCTGGCCTCGCCTCTCTCGCCAGAGCAGCTTTCCGCCGTGCAGGCTGCCTTGAAACATCCGCTCAGCGTGCTCACCGGCGGTCCGGGTACGGGCAAGACCACCGCCGTCCAGGCGCTCATCACTGCCTTGGAGGCCGGGCGAGCCCGTCTGGCCCTAGCTTCGCCCACCGGGCGCGCCGCCAAACGCCTCTCGGAAGCTACAGGACGCCCAGCCAGCACCATCCACCGCTTGCTGGGCTATTCTCCGGGCGAGGGCTTCAAGCACAACGCCGAGAACCCGCTGCCGGTCGATATGCTGGTGGTGGATGAGGCCTCCATGCTCGACCTGATCCTCTCCAACCAGCTGCTCAAGGCTCTTCAGCCAGGCACGCACCTGCTGTTGGTGGGTGATGTGGACCAGTTGCCCTCCGTGGGCGCCGGCGATGTACTTCGCGATGTGATCGCCAGCGGGGTCGCACCGGTCACCCGCCTGAGCGCCATCTTCCGCCAAGCTGCCGGTTCCCACATTATCACCAACGCCCACCGTATTAACCAGGGACAAATGCCGCTATTTCCCTCAGATGGCGATTTTTTCCTCTTCCCTGGTGAGACAGCCGAGGAGGCCGGCAACTGGGTGCAGGAGGTGGTCTGCGAACGCATCCCCAAGAAATTCGGCTACCACCCCCGCGATCAGGTGCAGGTGCTGGCACCCTTATACCGCGGCCCGGCAGGCGTGCACGCTTTGAATGAGCGCCTGCAGGAAGCCCTAAACCCGCCCGGTGCAATGAAAGCCGAGAAGCGTCTCTTTGGGCAGACCTTCCGCCTGGGCGATAAGGTCATGCAGGTGCAGAACAACTACGATAAAGATGTGTTCAATGGGGACATCGGCTTTGTGACCGCCTTCGACCCCATCATGCACAGCATGACGGTGGAGTTCGAAGGCCGCAAAGTGGATTACGACTGGAGCGAAGCCGACCAGCTCGTGCTGGCGTACGCCATCTCGGTGCACAAGGCGCAGGGGAGCGAGTTCACCGCCGTGGTGTTACCCATCGTGACGGCGCACTACATGATGCTGCAGCGCAACCTGCTCTATACGGCGGTCACGCGCGCCAGGCAATTGTGCGTGCTGGTGGGCAGCCGCCGCGCCATCGGCATGGCAGTGAAGAACGACAAGGTCTCACGGCGCTACACCGCCCTCGACTGGCGGCTTAGACTGTAAAACTCTCTTCTACTCGGAAATGCTCTCTGTATACCTGGGGGTGGCGCACCCGGTTTACTGAGCTACGCATCCAATAAGATACCTATTAAGTCCCTGCTGCATGAGCTCACGGCAGCTTCTTTACCATCTCCGCCATCAATTCCTGAGGGAATGCCTTGATGGTGTTTGTGCGCACATTCCCTTGCATGCCCAGCGCAAGCAGGTAGGCTAACGCGACCTCATCGCTGGGGCCTTCCGTAATAGCGACATAGTCGTACTCTCCCATGGTGAGGTAGAAGCCTAACATCTTCCCGCCCACCGCTTCAAGACCCTTAACCCCTTCTGCGAACCGTGCGGGGGCATTCTTGATATCCTTGATGCCCTGGTCTGTCAATTTCATCATAGTGATATAGATTGGCATAGATCATTCCTCCTATCAGATCGTAAATTATTAAGCCTGCGCCACCCCCACTTCAAACCCGCCCAGTGCAAGGATCGAAGCCAGGGACTCAATTGCCATGGAGTTTCACACTCCGTTGAGCCATTGAATATAAAAATGCCACTGACCTATCGTCAGCGGCACAAAGGATAACCACGTTGCTGCCCGCTTTCAGCGATCACTGGATTGGGCAACGAGAAGCATTATTATTATACAAGACGGTACATCAGAGTCAATATAGTGAAATATTTCACTAACAACTCACCCCTTAAGCTCAATTCTTCTTAGGAAACCACGGGATGAAGGCGCTGGTGGTGCGGATGTATTCCGCGTAGCCCGGCTTGGCCTGGGCCAGGCTTTTCTCCAGCATGGCTACACCCGAGACGCGCACCAGCAAAAAAGTCATCAAAAGCGGGCTGAAGACGCTCCACCAGCCGCCGGCTGCCGCGGCGATCATGAAAAAGCCCCACCAAAGGGCGGCGTCGCCAAAATAATTGGGATGGCGCGTGTAGCGCCACACCCCGCCGGTGTAGAGCTTGCCCCGGTTGGCCGGGTCAGCCTTGAAGCGCCTTAACTGCCAATCGCCCACCGCTTCAAATGCGAATCCAATCCCCCACAATACCAGGCCGGCATAATCCAGCCAGGTCAGCCCGGCTGGTATGGGGCTGATCTGCGCCGCTAGCAGCGGGGCGGAGATCACCCACAGCAGCACACCCTGTAGCAGGAACACCTTGAAGAAGCTCTGCCACCGCCACTTGCCGCCAGCCTGCTCCCGCCAGCCGCGGTAGCGGAAGTCCTCGCCTTTGCCGCGGTTGCGCATGAAGATGTGCACAGACAAGCGCAGCCCCCAGACCGTGACCAGCAGGCTCAGCACCCCCTTGCGAGCAGAAAACCCCTGTGGCGTTAGAGCGAAATACAGCCAGGCGACGCACACAAAGCCCAGCCCCCAGAATATATCCACGATGCTGGCGTCTCGCAGCCACAGGCTGAGCAGCCACAGGGTCACCATCAGCCCGAGGATCAGGCACGCGCCGTACAGGTAAGCCATTATTTCATCTTACTTCGCCTGTTGCTGCTCCCAGGCCTGTCGCCAGGAATCGTAGGCAATCCCCCAATTCTCGTCATTCACGACCAGTTCCTTGTCTATACCATCCTTATCCAGGATCAGAAAAGTGGTCTCCGCCCGCTGGTCATCCACCATCTCCAGGGTGCAGTCCACCGGTGTGATGTCATCCCGCAGGAAATGCCAGCCAAAATGAGACTCGCATGCCTGGTCATAACACTGGCAAGAGCGTCGGTCCAAAACAATTCTCATCATAACCTCCTAAATTTTCGTAAGATGCTTTTATCTATCCCTCAGTATTCATATCAATTACGGCTGTGCGAAAACCAGCAGCCAGGAACCCCAATAGCGCTCCCCACCTTCAGCCTCGCATTCCTTGGGGGTCAAGTTGGGGATGGTTTGCCCGCCTTCTGCCAGGCGCAGGGTGTAGACTACACCCGGGGTCATGGTGAAATCTGCATACCCTATACCCAGTTCGGGCTTCAGGCCGGTGAAGAAATGACTTTCGCCATCTTCCCAATTTACCACGGCTTCCACTCCCCAGATGCCCTGACCAGCGGCGTCATACGCCTGCACGATGATCAGCGGTGTTTCTTGGGCAGGGTTGCAGGACAGCTCCTCGCTTTTCAGGACAAAGGGCGACCCAATTGTCGGTGTCGGCTGGCGCGTAGGCAGGGGCGTGATGGTGGGCGAATCCGTGGGGCTGGTTTCGGTCGGCTGGGCTGTGCTCTCCTCAGTTGCCGCCGGAAGTGTCCTGGTCAGAACAGCCGAAAAAGACAGGGTGGGGGTGATCACCTGTGTCTCCTGAGGGACCGAGCCAGGTTCACCCCCTCCAGGCGCGGCCAAAGTGGATGGCGACTGCCCCAAGGCAACTGCCAGCATACCCAGAGCGCGCGCCTCCTGCGAGGCGCTGCCACCCGCCAGGGTGCGCTGGGCTTGCTCAGCCAGCGTCTTGTACACATCCTCATCTTCGAGCAGGTCCAAGCGCGCCCCAGCCCGCACCAGGTCGCCATTAGCCATGTATGCCAAGGCGATCATAGCCCTGTACTGGTCTTTGAAGTCTGCGCGCAACGAGGCGGGGGTAGTGTCAGTATACTGGACTGGCTGCAAAACCCATGCATAAAGCACTCCCATCACTGCACCGAGCACCAAGCCGGTGATCAGGTACCAGGGACCGCGCTCATCGCTCATGGCGAAGGTGTCTCCAGGGACGGAATCCAGGACTGAAGATCGGTCAGGAGCTGGCGCATCAAGGCCACATCCGCGTCGGTGTAGCCCTGGCTTTCTGCAAAGAGCACCGCTTCACGCACCATCTCGACCGGCGCTGTATCTCCCAGCAATCCCAAGTGGCGGGCAGCCAGCGCCATCTCCTTATCGACGCTGTAGGTCTCTGCCACCATCAGGATGTAATCGCTCTTGTAATCGATGCGCAGTGTGTCAGGGGTGGTATCTATGTACTGAATTGGGCTGACTACCCAGCCATAGAATAGCCCCCCCGCTGCGCCAAGAGCAATTGCCAGAAAAAATCGGATCCAGCGAGACATCGTCGATGCTGCCTTAGCCAGACAGTATGTGCTGCAAGGCCGCCAACAGCAGTGTCACGTTCTCGCGCCGGCTGCTGAAGCCCATCAGTCCGATGCGCCATACCTTGCCTTTCAGGGGTCCAAAGCCTCCTGAGATCTCGATGTTGTACTCATCCAGGAGCCGGCGGCGAACGGCGGCATCATCAATAGATGGCATCAGAGTAGCGGTAGTCAACGTAGGCAGGCGGTACTCTATAGCCACAAAGGGCGGCAAGTCCAGGGCTTCCAGCCCATCCCAAAGCATTTCTGCGTGCAGGCGATGGCGAGCAAAGCGTGGTTCCAGCCCCTCTTCAGCCACTATGCGCAGCGCCTCGCGCAGGGCATAGTTCATGCTGATTGGGGCGGTGTGGTGATAGGTGCGGTCGTGCCCCCAGTATTTGTCCAGCATTGAAAGATCCAGATACCAGTTTGCCACCGGGGTCTTGCGCCCGCGTAGCACATCGCGAGCGCGTGGCGAGACAGTCAATGGAGCCAGGCCGGGTGGGCAAGACAGATTTTTCTGCGTGCCGCTGTAAGCCACATCCACTTCCCAGGCATCGATCTCGACTGGCACGCCCCCCAGAGAGGTGACCGTATCCAGCACCAGCAGCGCCCCGTGGCGGTGAGCCGCTGCAGCAATCTCAGCGATGCCCGTTTGGTGGGCCCCTGTAGAGGTTTCAGCGTGCACCAGGGCGACCAGTTTATACTGTTTTCCTCGCAGGGCTGCCTCAATATCCCCAGGGTCAAAGACCTGCCCCCAGGGGCACTCCAGGCGGTCCACCTGGGCTCCATAACGCCCAGCCATATCGACCATGCGTTCGCCAAAGTACCCGTTGATGGCGACCAAGACGCGATCCCCAGGTTCGATAAAATTGCATAAGGCAGCTTCCATGCCTGCGCTGCCAGTGCCAGAGACCGGAATGGTGAGCTCGTTTTGCGTCTGGAAAACATAGCGCAGCAGTTGCTGCACCTCATCCATCAAGGCCAGAAATTGTGGGTCCAGGTGACCCAGCAAGGGCTGAGCCATGGCGCGCAGGACACGCGGCGAGACCATGCTGGGACCCGGCCCGAGTAATATTCGGGGAGGGGTATCCAGATCGGAGACAGTTTGAATATCCATGAAATTCCTTTTGATAGATTAGATGATATGAAAGAAGGTCACCGCTGCTCTCAGAGCAAAAGTAACTATGCTCAATTGTAACCTTACGGTTGTCGAACCGCGTAATAACAATAGTTTACAACAAAAATCGAACTTCACCAAGAATTGAAATTTCATCTGCCAGGGTTTTAATTGCCAGGGCTATCAATTCTGAGAAAATTCGCGAATCATCTTATTGAAAACTGCATAAATATCTTGTACAATGATAATGAAAGCGTTAGGTCGTCTCACAGCGGCCACAACACAGCGAACAATGGTTTCGGGGAGGAAGCGGCATGGACATCATCAAAGTGTCAGGCAGGTCACGCACTTCCGCTGTGGCGGGGGCTATCGCAGGAGTTTTTAGGGAGAATAAGCGTGTCGAAGTGCAAGCCATTGGAGCCAGCGCTATTAATCAGGCTGTCAAAGCGATAGCATTGGCGAAGAGTTATCTAGCAGAAGACGGCTATAGCATTGTATGCATCCCAGAATTTGTGGACGTGGAGATCGAGGAGAAAATTCGGACCGCCATTAAGTTTGTCATCGAACAGCGCTAAAATACCACCGATCAATCGACCCAGGCGGTCGCCAAAGCAAGGCATTCTGTGAAATCAGAACTGCCGTTGTTGTGCCACGCATATATTCACTGCGTGGCCCTTTCGTTTCTGGACGGGCTGTTTATCTTTTGATACACTTGGCGGGATGGCGACATCCCCCATATCAAAAAAACTAATTACCCAATCTCATCACCCAACCCTACTTCCCCGCCACTCCGCTGGAAGTGGTGGGGGGAATTATCACATCAGGGTCTCTTTGTTAACGCTTGCGATCCTGCTCTGCCTGGGACTGGCAAGTTGTGCAGCCAAAGACCCATCCCTTGGCACACCCTTATCGACATCAGACATCGCCCCCTCTCCCCTACCCACGCAAACCATCACACCCACCATCACGCCCTCTCCACTGCCTTCCAACACCCCCTCGCCGCTGCCCCCAACCCTCACACCCATCCCATCCCTGACGCCTTCTCCCACCCCGCTGGCATGCTGGGGGGAGCCCGGCAACAAAGAGCACGCCAGCCTATCCAGCGACCTGCTGCGCCTGCCGCTAGAGTACACGGTGTACCTACCTCCTTGCTACGATCAGCAGAAGGATCGTCGCTATCCCGTGCTGTACCTGATCCACGGACAGAGTTATAACCAAGACCAGTGGGATCGTCTAGGCGCAGATGAGACCGCCGACGCCCTGATCGCTGCGGGCGAAGTGCCCCCCTTCATCATTGTATTACCCCGAGACCGCTCCTGGGCGCAACCCACCGAAGATATGTTTGGGCAGGTTGTGGCGGAAGAGCTAGTCCCCACCATTGACGAGGCTTACCGCACGCTCCCAGAGCGAGCTTACCGCGCCATTGGAGGCTTATCGCGCGGTGCGGGTTGGGCGGTGCACCTGGGGCTCTCGCGCTGGGAACTCTTCGGGGCGATCGGCGGGCATAGCCTGCCGGTATTCTGGAGTGACACGCCCTATATCCGTCGCTGGCTGAAGGATATCCCGGATGATGCCTTGCCGCGCATTTATCTGGATATCGGTGAAAAGGATCGACCCAGTATTCTCGACTCAGCCATCTGGTTTGAGAAATTGCTCACCACAGAGGGCATCCCCCACGAGTGGCACCTGTACGCTGGATATCACGAGGAAGCCTACTGGGAATCGCACGTAGATGAGTATTTGCGCTGGTACGCAGATGGCTGGATGGGTTCAGAGTAAGCACAGCAAGTTACCAGGTGCCAATCACAGCCCTGCAATCGATGACCTGAATGATATAATCCCTGTTATGCCCCTCACTCTTAAGGAAGTCGAACATATCGCCAACCTGGCTCGCCTGGATCTGACGGACGATGAAAAGGCTCGCTACCGCGAGCAGCTCTCAGCCATCCTGGATTATTTCACCCAACTGAGTGAGCTGGACACAGGCGGCATACCACCTACCTCCAGCGTGTTATCACCCCGCAGCGTCCTGCGCGATGACGAGCCGCACCCCGGTCTGAGCCTGGAAGATTTACTGCGCAACGCGCCTGATGCCGAGGCAGGCCAGTTCCGCGTCCCGTTTATTTTGGAGTGAATTAGCCGAGATTTGAGCGGGAAAACAGGAAATACCTGTTTATTCCATTCCACACGCACCCGAATTTGAGTATCCCATGCCCGAGTTGACGGATCTGACGCTCTCTGAAGCCATAGCCGCCCTGCGCGCCGGGGATACTACCAGTCACGAGCTGACGACAGCCTACCTGGAGCGTATCCAACGCTTGGACTCCAGCCTGCACACTTATCTCACCCTGACCCCCGAGCTGGCACTGCAGCAGGCAGGTGAAGCCGATCGACACATAAGCGCCTGGCGCAAAGCGCCCGGTCCCCTGGCGCCACTCATGGGCGTGCCGCTGGCGGTAAAGGATGTGTTGTGCGTTGCCGGCGTGCGGACTACCGCCGGTTCGCGCATCCTAGAGAACTTTGTGCCTCCCTTCAACGCCACCGCGGTGGAGCGCCTGCGGGCTGCGGGCGTGGTGATATTGGGCAAAACCAATACCGATGAGTTCGCCATGGGCTCTTCCACTGAGAACTCGGCCTATGGCGTAACCCGCAACCCCTGGAACCCCGAGCACGTGCCTGGTGGCTCTAGCGGAGGCAGCGCGGCAGCCGTGGCAGCGCGCCTGGCTCCTGCGGCCTTAGGCACCGATACTGGCGGCAGCGTGCGCCAGCCAGCCTCCTTCTGCGGCGTGACCGGCTTAAAACCCACTTATGGGCGGGTCTCGCGCTATGGGCTGATCGCCTACGGTTCTTCCCTGGATGTCGTTGGGGTATTTGGGCACAGTGCCGCCGATCTGGCTCCAATTTTCACCCAGATGGCTGGTTATGACGCTCGCGATGCCACAACCGTAGAACAGCCCGTCCCGCAAATATCACTGAATAATCAGGTGGACCTGGGGGGCTTGCGCGTGGGCGTCCCTGATGAGTACTTCATCTCTGGCATACAGCCCGAGGTGGAGGCGGCTGTGCGCCAGGCCGTAAGCGTGCTGGAATCCCTGGGCGCCCAGGCCAGGCCAGTGAGTCTGCCCCATACCCGCTACGCATTGCCGGTCTACTACCTGATTGCCCCCGCAGAGGCTTCCGCTAACCTGGCGCGTTACGACGGCATACGCTATGGGCCTCGCCTGCCTGCCGACACCATGTGGGATGTGTTCCGCCACACGCGTGGCGAGAAATTCGGCGCGGAGGTCAAGCGCCGAATCATGTTAGGTACATACGCCCTCTCCGCTGGCTATTACGACGCCTATTACGGCCAGGCACAAAAGGTTCGTACCTTAATCAAGGGTGACTTCGAGCGCACCCTTCAGGATGTCGATGTGATTGCAGCGCCTGTCGCCCCAACCACCGCTTTTAAGATTGGTGGGCACGGTGATGACCCTCTCTCCATGTATCTTGAAGATGTGTTCACCCTGCCCGCCAACCTGGCGGGCGTGCCCGGGCTGACTTTCCCGGTGGGCTTCGATGGCATGGGATTGCCTATCGGCATGCAGCTGATGGGGGCGCACTTCGGCGAAGATGTTTTGTTCAAAGTGGCCCATGCCTACCAGCAGGTTACGAGCTGGCATCAGGCGATCCCAGCTTTAAGCTAAGGACCGTGATGCATTTATCCGTTCTGAGCACGGGATCATGAAATCTGGGCAACGCACCGCAATCGTTGTTCTCTCCGCAATAGCTGCGCTCAGCCTCACCTTCGCCATCGTAATATTCCTGTTACTCTATCCTGGATGGGCGAAAAGCTCCCCTCTGCCAATCACCCCAACCAGCGTCCAGGTTGAAATGTTGGAGAATACCCTTCCCGCAGATACATCCCCTACCCTTGATACCGGCTCTAGCCCCTTAGATGGGACCTATACCAAGGTCGATCCGTCTTGGCCCCAGTGGTGGCTGTGCCGGCGCTGCGCGGACTACCGCCTCGCGGGGGGTATTTGGAAACTGGTATTTGACAAAGGCATGATGCACATCTATTACGATATGACCGGCTGGCGGAGTATGGCTTCATTTAATATCTCTGGTGATCGTCTGCACATCTTCAATGATCCTTACTGTCCAGACGATGAGGGAGAGTACACATGGGAACAGGGTGGCGGGCAAATCAAGCTGGAAGTAATCGATGACACCTGCTCTTTTCAACTGAGAGGCAAGAATCTGAGCAACCAGCCTTGGCTCACCTGTCTGCCGCCAGAGAAGACAACCCACCCTGCCAGCGACTGGCAGGCACCTCCCGGTTGTGAGGGCAGCCCAACCATGCCCGAGCCTGCACCTGCATCAAATCTACCAATCAATGTTACTGTCCATGGTGGCGACAGCCGTTTTTTTGAGAAACCGCCGAATGTCTTTGCCAATGCAAACAATGCCGATATCCCTTCACCAGAAGGCATTCATGTAACTTACCATGATCAGAGTATCCCATATGGCTTGAGTCGCGTCCTGTGGTGGGAAGGTGATTGGATCCAGGCCTCCACGGAACTGCCCTTCGCTTCTATGGGAGTGCAAATCCTGGGTGACCCTCCGATTGGCTGGGCACGCCTCCTTTTCGACGGTGTTGAAGTATGGCGCGGAAAAACTTCCGCGATTTGGTCCTATCACGGTCGCCATGGTGGGTACGTAGAAATCTCCGGATTCAGCCCCGGAACGCACGTCATTCGTGCGGAGAGTATGGCTTTTGACTACCGTCCTGTAACCGTGGCAAGTTTTGGGTTCAGTTATCATGAAGGTGTCAAGAGCCAAGAACCTTAGAACATATTTTATAAGGAAGGAAAGATGATGCAACCTCCGCTTCCAAGCACCCCTAACGAATTTATATCCTGGTCCTGGGGGCAGATCGAGCCCTACTACCAGGAATTGGCTGACCGCCAGCTTAACTCGCACACTCTGCAAGCCTGGTTGACGGACTGGTCGAACCTCTCCAAGATGCTTTATGAAATGTTCTGGCGGCTCAACGTGGCAGTGACGGTGAACACTGCCGATCACGAAGCAGAGAGGCGCTATGTCGCCTTCCTGGACGAAATCCAGCCCCCTTCGCAGGCCGCCGAACAGAAGTTGAAGCAAAAGCTGCTGGCCAGCTCGCTGAGCCCGGCTGGCTTCAAGATCCCCCTACGCAACATTCAGACCGAAGCGCAGCTTTTCCGCGAAGAGAACCTGCCCCTATTGAGCGAGGAGCTCAAGCTAGGCTCAGAGTACGATAAGATCGTTGGCGCGCAGACCGTCACCTGGCAAGGCGACGAAATCACCCTGGCACAACTGGCACCAGTTTACCGAGACAAAGATCGCGCGCTGCGCGAGCAAGCCTGGCGACTGGCTCACAGCCGCTGGCTGGAAGATCGGGAGGCGATCAATACCGTCTGGGGCAAGCTGCTCAGCCTTCGCCGCCAGCTGGCAGCCAACGCCGGGCTGCCGGATTACCGCGCCTACCGCTGGCGGAAGTTGTTGCGCTTCGATTACACGCCCGAGGATTGCCTGAAATTCCACCAGGCTATCGAACAGGTCGTCGTCCCGGCAGCCTCACGCATCTATGAAAAGCGTCGCCAGCACCTGGGCGTGAGCACGCTGCGCCCGTGGGATCTGAACGTTGACCCGCTCGGCCTCCCGCCGCTAAAGCCCTTCGAGACGATCGACGAATTGAATGAGAAGACCTCTGCCATTTTCCACCAGGTCGACCCGAAGCTGGGAGAATACTTTGATGTCATGCGGCAAAAGGGATTGTTGGACCTTGACAACCGCAAGGACAAAGCCCCTGGCGGTTACTGCACTGATTTTCCCGTTACCGGGCAGCCCTTTATCTTTACGAATTCCGTGGGGCTACATGAGGACGTGCAGACCCTTTTGCATGAGGGTGGACACGCTTTTCACTTCTTCGAAGTCTTTGCCTTACCATATTTTCAGCAGCTCTACGCCCCGATCGAATTTATGGAGGTGGCCTCGATGGGCATGGAGTTTCTGGCCGCGCCATATCTGACCCGCCAGTACGGTGGTTTCTACACCGATAAAGAAGCCGCCCGCGCCCGCATCGAGCACCTGGAGGACTGTCTATTATTCTGGCCTTATATGGCTGTGGTGGACGCGTTCCAGCATTGGGCATACACGCATCCAGAAGCCGCCGCCGACCCTGCCCAGTGCGACGCCTGCTGGGATGGGCTGTGGCAGCGTTTCATGCCCGGCGTGGACTGGAGTGGCCTGGAGAGTCAGCGCATCACGGGCTGGCATCGCAAGCAGCACATTTACCTGGATGCGTTCTATTATGTGGAATACGGGCTGGCACAATTGGGCGCGGTGCAGGTCTGGGGGAAGGCATTAAAAGATCAGGCTAGTGCAGTAGCAGCATATCGCAAGGCACTCGCCTTGGGGAATACGGTGCCGCTACCTGATTTATTTGCCACCGCGGGGGCTAAGTTCGCCTTTGATGCAGGCACGCTGGGCGAGGCGGTAGCTTTGATTGAAAGGGTTATTGGCGAGCTAGAGGCGGTTTAACTCCCTCTCCTAGAATTGTTTTCGCCCCTACTTACGGCGAGTTTTTCTCCATACCCAGAGAGACGCCAGGGTGGTCGTAAGCAACCAAAACCAGCCACCTGGATCGGCGGGGCCGCTGCCAATACCCGTCGGGCGGATGCGCATGATTGGGTACCCCTGGTATTTCTGGCGGATCTGCTCGTCGCTGGCGGTGAAGGGGTTCACGCCCGATAAAAAACCAGCCAAGCCAGCGTTCTTCAAAAGCTGTCGGGCAGCTCGCAGCCATTCGTCTGGTTCAGCCACTACTTCAGCCGCGCCGCTCAGGTTACCCCCTGGTAAAATCACCTCCAGGCGCGGGTTGGTCATCAAATTACGATGCCAGTCGGCCTTCGCCCCCCATCCTGACATGCAATAAACGTAGCCGTCCATCAAGGCGTAGTTAACTGGGGTGTAACGGAGGCGCCCCGTCTTGCGGCCTACCGTCTGGATGACCATGATGTACCCGGTAAGCGGATTGCCAACCAGCGCCCCTAGCCCCAAACGGAAGAGGGGTACCATAATAAATTTGTTAAGCAAGCGAAAGGCTTGGCGTAAGGTATCGTTTTCCATATCAGGTTATAATATTTGCGCAACGCAACTTGTTTGAAATTGTAATGATGGTAGAAACGAAATTACTCAGAACTTTATACTTATTATAGGATAAACGGCATTTTTATGGATCAAACACTAAAGATCGTCATCCCCATGGCTGGGCTGGGCACCCGCCTGCGCCCGCATACCTGGAGCAAACCCAAGCAATTGATCGGCGTGGCGGGCAAGCCCGTCCTGGATCATGTGCTGGACACCTTATCCACCCTCCCCGACCCAGAAAATATCGAGCTGATCAACATCGTTGGCTATCGCGGCGAGCAAATTGAGGCTCATCTCGGGGCGCGCTATCCCCACTTGAAGGCACATTACGTGCTGCAAGAAGACCCGCGCGGACAGTCGCACGCCATATATTTGGCGAAGGAATACCTCAAAGGTCCCATGCTGGTGATCTTTGCCGACACCCTGATTGAGACCGATCTATCTTTCCTGGCCAGCGAGCCAGCGGAGGCGGTGGTATGGGTAAAACCCGTGCCCGACCCGCGCCGCTTTGGCGTGGCTGTGGTGGGCGACGATGGTTGGGTCGACCGCTTGATCGAGAAGCCGCAAGAAATGACCAACAACCTGGCCGTGGTGGGTTTTTATTACATCCGCTCCGCCGAGGACTTGGTGTCCGCCATCGAAGAGCAGATGAAGCGCAACATGCAGCTCAAAGGCGAGTTCTTCCTGGCCGATGCCATCAACATTATGCTAGAGCGCGGCTTGAGAATGCGCACACAGAAGGTGGATACCTGGTTAGATGCCGGGACGCCAGAGGCGCTGCTGGAGACCAACCGCTATCTGCTGGAGAATGGGCGCAACAATTCCGCCCAACTTGCCGACCGTGAGGGCTTGGTGGTCATCCCGCCAGTGTTCATCCATCCCACTGCCGAGGTGATCCACTCCATCGTCGGACCAAATGTTTCATTAGGTGCAGGTTGCCGCGTGGAACGCAGCATCCTCTCAGATTCGATCCTGGAAGACGAAGCCCAAGTGTTGGATGTTATCCTGGAAAAATCTCTGGTGGGTCGCCGTGCGCACATCCAGCGCCGCGCTGGCGTGATCAGTGCTGGCGACCAGACCGTGGTCATCTTATAATTACACAAGTTACACCTTCGGGAAGTACGCAAGCCCTTAATATGGTAGATTTGGTTGAATGTCATTCTGAAGTGACTTACGCCGAGCGACCGACCGCCCTGATCTGGCAAGGGCAACGCCTACCCGTGGACGAAGTGCTGGCACGCTGGCGAGTTCCCGGGGCAGTGCGTTTCCGCGTCCGCACCGAGGGCGGTCTGGTCTTCGAGCTGGAATATGATGAAGTCAAAGATATCTGGCAAGTTGAGGAACGATAGGATGAAGTCTAATGACCACCATTGCGCCATCTAAAGGAGCCGATTTGGGCAAAAAATACCTCGCCACCCGCGTCGCAAACTTAAAACCCTCCGGCATCCGCAAATTTTTTGACATTGTCGCCACCATGCAAGATGTGATCTCGCTGGGCATTGGTGAACCGGATTTTGACACACCTAAGCCAATCTTAGAAGCTGGCTTGCGCTCCCTGCAGGACGGGCACACGCACTACACCTCCAATGCCGGGCAATTGGAGCTACGCCAGGCGCTATGTGAACACCTGTACAGCTTGTATGAGGTGAAATATGACCCGGCCGATCTGGTCATCACGGTGGGCGTCTCGGAGGCGCTCTATCTGGCAATGACAGCCCTGCTCAATCCTGGCGACGAAGTCATCGTACCAACCCCATGCTTTGTCGCTTACCAGGCAGAGGTGATCCTGGCAGGCGGCGTGGCTGTGGAGCTTCCCACAGCAGCACAAGATGGCTTCCAGTTGCGCCCCGATGCCCTGAAGGCAGCCATCACGCCCCGCACGAAGGCCATCTTGCTTGGCTACCCCAACAATCCCACCGGCGCGGTCGCTAGTAGGGAGACATTGCTTGAAATAGCCCGCATCGCCGAGGCACATGACCTGGTTGTGGTATCTGACGAATTGTATGACCAGCTTGTCTATGGTGTGTCTCACGTCTGCTTTGCTGCCCTGCCCGGCATGCAGGACCGCACGATATTGCTGGGCGGTTTCTCCAAAAACTATGCCATGACTGGCTGGCGCGTCGGTTTCGCCGCTGGACCGGCGGATATCATCAAAGGTCTCTTGCGCGTGCATCAGTACACGATCATGTCTGCGCCCACCACTGCTCAGGAGGCTGCACTGGAAGCCATAAAGAATGGTCAGCCACATGTGGAAGAGATGCGCCGCGAGTACGACCGGCGGCGTAAGCTGATCGTCACAGGCTTGAATGAATTGGGGCTGGCGACTGTCGAGCCACACGGCGCATTCTACGCCTTTCCGAGTATCGCTATGACCGGGATGGACGAGGAGACCTTCGCCCGCAAATTACTGGAAGAGGAGAGCGTGGCTGTCGTCCCTGGCACAGCCTTTGGACCAGGCGGGGAGGGGTATGTGCGCTGTTCCTATGCCACAGCTTACGAGAAGATCGAAGAGGCCTTGCACCGTATCGAGCGCTTCACGCGCCGCCATGGATAGAGATGAAAACTCCCGGGCTCATTGATATATGCCGTGGTCAGAGCCGGATGTGCGGTGTGTGAGCAGGTCATGACCCGCCCGCACTCACCATACTTCCCCTGTGCCACGCAAGTTCCCATAACCCCGGATTCTAGATCAGTATGACCTGCGGATAAGCATGTTGGGTTACGAAGCCGTCATCGGGCTGGAAGTGCACGCCGAGCTAGAAACGCGCTCCAAGATGTTCTGCTCTTGCGCGCGGGTCGATTCAACCACCGCACAGCCCAACTCCGCAGTGTGCCCCGTCTGCGCTGGTATGCCCGGTGTATTGCCGGTTGTAAATCGCCGCGCCGTGGAGTATGCCCTGCGCGTAGCGCTGGCGCTGGAGTGTGAAATCGCCCATACCAGCCTTTTCGTCCGCAAGAATTACTTTTACCCAGATTTGCCGAAAGGCTACCAGATTTCCCAATACGAGCAACCCCTGGCTCGAAACGGTCGGTTGACGATCCTGACCTCGCAAGGGGAGCGCGTCATCAATGTTCGCCGCGTTCACCTGGAAGAAGACACCGGCAAGCTCACCCATGTGCAGCACGTCCAGAGCGAGGCAGACGGGCAGGAGAGCGGGGAGAGCTACTCCCTGGTCGATCTAAACCGGGCTGGCGTGCCCCTTTTGGAGATCGTCTCCGAGCCAGAACTACATACACCGGAAGAAGTGCGCTCCTATGCATCCGCGCTACGCAGCCTGCTGCGCTACCTGGGGGTAAACTCTGGCGATATGCAAAAAGGCCTGTTGCGCATCGAGCCGAATGTCTCGGTGAGACCTGCGGGCAGACAGGATTTTGGCACGCGTAGCGAAATTAAAAATCTAAACAGCTTTCGTGCCTTGGAGCGTTCAGTGGCATTTGAAATCCAGCGCCACATCGAATTGCTACGCCAGGGCGGGCAGGTGATTCAGGAAACTCGCGGCTGGGATGAGAGCAATGGCGTTACCGTGCCCCAGCGGAGTAAAGAGGAGGCTGACGATTATCGCTACTTCCCCGAGCCCGACTTGCCTCCCCTGGTAATAGAAGAGGAATGGGTTGAGCAAGTTCGCGCTTCCCTCCCGGAATTGCCCGCTAACCGCTTCCATCGCTTCATGTCACAATATGGCCTGAGCGCCTATGATGCTGAAGTGCTGACCGCCGAGCGCTTGGTAGCCGACTATTTTGAGCAAGCCGTCTCTGCAGCCGAGGATGTGCCCCCCAAGTCACTCGCCAATTGGATCAGCGGCGAGCTCTTTGGGCTGTTGAACCAGGCAGGTATGGGTATTGAGCAATCGCGGGTGTCTCCCCCGGCGCTGGCGGCCCTGGTAAAGATGGTGCTGCGCGGCGAGATCAACCACAACACCGGCAAGCTTGTGCTGGCAGACGCTTTCCAGACAGGCAGAGCACCCCAGGAGATCGTCGCCGAGCGAGGCTTAGGCCAGATCTCCGATGCCAGTGTCATTGCCGGGCTGGTGGAGAAGGTATTAGCTGAAAACCCAGAGCAGGTGGCTGCCTTCCTGGGCGGCAAGAGCGGTGTTTCTCGCTGGCTTTTCGGGCAGGTGGTACGCGCCGCCCGAGGGCAAGCTAACCCGCAGATGGTTCAGCTGGAACTAGAGCGACAACTGGATAAATTGAAGAAATAAGACCTACCCTCCGCAAGCTAAGTGATCAGTCGAAATTCTTAAGCGTGTCCTCGCGAGCGAGTGCCAGCGAGCGTGGCGATCTCTCATAAAGTTACCCCTGCAAGCTTGACTGTGACTGCTTCACCCGCCGGAGTACGGCAGGTTCGCAGTGACATCATGATATTTTGAGGCTTTGCTATTCATGATGTCTTACAACGAACTGCTCAGAAAACCGCGGCTGGTAATAATATCTTTAAACGTGAAGTTAATCACTTGACGATCTGTCGGACATCCGTTAAGGTTAATGCACGGGTTTCTGTAATACCAAGGCTTACTGATGAGCCAGTCACGACTCATAATCCATTACGCTGGCAAACCTTTGGCGGGCACCATACCGGGGTGTCCGCTTTATATTTAACGTCTCATGTCATAGGAGAAAGACAATGTCGGAAACGATTAACGCCTTCACGATGGCTCAAAGCCAGTTCGATCACGTCGCCAAGCTGCTCAACCTCGACCCGCAAGTGGCAGAGATGCTGCGCTGGCCCAACCGTGAGTTTAAGTTCATGATCCCGGTTCGCATGGATAACGGCACCATCCGGGTTTTCTTTGGTTACCGCGTGCAACACAGCGATGTGCGCGGACCTGCGAAAGGTGGCATCCGCTTCCATCCCGCGGAGACGCTCGACACCGTGCGCGCCCTGGCGATGTGGATGACCTGGAAAACCGCAGTGGCGGATATTCCCTTAGGGGGTGGTAAAGGCGGCGTGCCTGTAGACCCTGCCACGCTGACCATATCTGAGAAAGAGCGATTGTGCCGCGGCTGGGTAGACCAGATGTGGCGCAATATTGGCCCGCGCCAGGATGTCCCAGCCCCCGATGTGGGCACCACACCTCAGATGATGGGCTGGATGATGGATGAGTACTCCAAGCTGGTAGGTCAATACACGCCCGGCGTGATTACGGGTAAACCGCTGGGCGGCGGCGGCTCCCTCGGGCGCACCGAAGCCACTGGGTATGGCGTAATCTATACCGTGCGTGAGGCCATGAAGCATCTGAAGATGGATCCCACCAAGTCGGTGGCGGCTATTCAAGGCTTTGGCAACGTCTCTCAATATGCCGCAATAGGCTTTGTGGAGCAATTGGGGGGTAAAGTCGCCTGTGTCTCTTATTGGGATCGAGAAGACCGCGTGGCGCACACCGTCAGCCATGCCAAAGGGGTTGACCCAAGTTTCTTACAGAGTATCACCGACATCTATGGCGCTATCGACAAAGACAAAGCCCGCCAGGCTGGTTATACCATTGAAGATGGCGGCGACTGGATCAGCAAGGATGTGGATGTGCTCATCCCCGGGGCGCTGGAAGGGCAGATCAATGCAGACACGGTCAAGCGCATCAGCAGCCGCGTGAAACTGGTAGCGGAAGGCGCCAATGGTCCCACCACCCCAGATGCGGATACCGTCCTCAAGGGCAATGGCATTTTTGTCATCCCCGACTTCCTGTGCAACTCTGGTGGCGTGACCACCTCGTATTTCGAGAGCGTGCAGAACGATATGAATTATTACTGGACACGCGATGAAGTTCTCAAGCGCCTGGACACCAAGATCACTCAGGCCTTCAATAGCGTGGTCGAGATGGCTGAGAAAGAAAAAGTCTATATGCGCGACGCCGCCTATATGGTCGCCATCGACCGCGTTGTCAAAGCCATGGAACTGCGAGGCTGGATATAGATTATCGGAGGGCAGGGGATTGGATAAACGAGCAATTGGGCGGCGACATCGCCGCCCAATTGCTCGTTTATCAACAGTTTAGCTATCCTCAGCCTTGCCAAAGAGCTGCCGCCTATCGAACCACGGTTTAACGAGCAGGTAAGCGCCGAGGATGATGAGCAGGATCGCCCCCTCGAAAGAGTGCACTCCCAACAGCTGCATCACCCCGCTAATTAATGCAATGACACCCAAGAAGGTGGTGAAGCCGCTCATCTTGATCTTGCTGAAGTAGCGCGCTATGTTCAGCCCCAGCATGATGACGCCCACCCCTATCGACCAAAGACCCTTTGGGACCACCGCCTCAGGTACTAAGGCGAACCCGCCCAACATGATCAGGAAACACCCCCATCCGATCGACTCCAGGCGCTTGTTGAGCACCTTCTTCTCTGTCACTTCGAGTTGTGTTTGATCTGTAGCCATTTTTAGATCTCCTACTTGAATTCGGCCGCGTCTCAACACAGGGAGCCCTAATCTATTAACCCTGTGCCTTCTTGGCTCGTCTTTCTATCACCGATGGGAAGAACATGAAGAAGACATAACCCGCTAGCGAAGCCCAGCCCAGCACATCGCCTAGCGATGTGTAAGGAGCATTGCCGGGGCCAAGGCGCACATCGCCGACCAAAATCGCCCGCGAGCCGTTGATATCGGTATCCAGATCCACAATACTGCCATCCGGGTTGACGATGGCCGAGACCGTCGCCACGCCCGATACGACCACCGCCACGCGGTTTTCGACGGCACGGAACAGGGCGTTGGTCCAAGCTTGCTCGCCGAACCCTCCAAACTCGCGATACGGGGCAGCGATGATCTGCGCGCCGTTAGCGGTCAGCTTGCGGGCGACATCGGTATAGTTGGCATCGTGACAGATCATCCCCGCCAATTTTCCGAGCGGCGTCTCGTAGACGGGAAACACGCCGGCAGATGGCGTGGGCGGCTCGCCAATCATCCAGGTGTGATACTTGCCGTACACCTGCGAGAACTCCCCTTCAGGCGAGAGCATGACTGACTCGTTGCGCCAGTCCTGCCCCTCGATCGAAACAGAGTAGGTGATGAAGATGTACGCACCCGTCTCCTTTGCAAGCGCGCGAAACTGCTCCGTGTACTCCACCTGTGGGTCGAAGTTGAACATCATCTCAGGTGTATAGATGACCTGCGCTCCCTGCGCTGCCGCTTCACGCGCCTGCGCTACGAACGTATCAAAGCGGATTTGCGACGTATTGACGTCATCCAGGTGAGCTGGTAGCGGGAAATTCGGGCGCACGCTTGCCACGCGCAGCTTAGGCGTACTTGGCATCGCATTGACGATAACCAGGCTGAGGCCAATCCACACCGCGAGAACAACGCTCGTCCCTACCAGCCAGCGCCGCGTCGAATCTGCATCCACGGGGACAACATCCGCAGCCGTCCATTTGCGGTCGAGCCAGGCCATGATACCCTGAGCCAGTGCGTAGTTGAAAAGAATAATGACCAGATTCAGGGCATAGACGCTAAAAATCGAGACGGGTTGGATCAACCAGGTCTGTGTAGCTTGGGTATAGCCGATAAAAGCGCTCGTCGCGATCACAGGGATGAACGTGGCGCGGATCATCTCAAAACCCACCCAGACGATCACACCTTGCAAGATGAACCAACGATATTTGCTTAACTCGTGGAACTTGCGATCTTTGGCCAGGAAAAGGTTAAGGATGGCGATCCAGACTCCCAAGTATTGGAAGATTGGTCCATAACCAGGACCAAAGAGCCGCGCCAGGAATGGACCCAGCCATACGCCGGAGTAGACCGCTGACGCCAGGCTGGTCCATTTGGCTGGCATGAGCCTGTATTGAGCCAACAAGCCAGGCACAAGCGCAAACCAGGCAAGCGGCCACAGTCCATAGGGCGGGAAAGCCAGCAGCAGCATCACGCCGCTCAGGGCAGACAGGGCAATCCCCAGCCCCAAGCGCACTATATTCATCCTGGGATATGCCCTCCCCCGCATTTGTGCCTGGCTGATCTGAGCCATAACAACCTCCCCTCCACCTGGTATTACTTTACAATATTTGGTAGCCAGAGTCAACTTGAGCGCGCCCAGGCTCGGGCAAAAGCATGGATGAATTTCTAACCAAAAGTCATCGACATCCTTTTGTCCGCACCCCCGTTTTATTTGTGAAAAAAATTATTAACTTGATATTTGGTGAAAATTTATATAAAATCTAATTGAAATTCTCCACAATCGGATGGCATGTTGAAGTAGATTTTCACTTTCCCTCACTACACTTAACGCGGCACTCCAATGATTGCAAGCAGTCAGAATCGACTTGATCATCGCCCCGCATGACCCTTCGCTTAAAAGGGACACCAGCGGGGCTCGTTTTTTTTCTGGGGTGGCTTTTTTAGACGGTTGTGAACTTTCACAGAGCTTGTAAACTGATCGACCACGAAGCACGACACTCCGTTCATTGGAGGCCAAGTCATGAAATGTCCCAACTGCAATCACATCTCTGAAACTGCGCTGATGCAGTGCAGCCAGTGCGGTGAAGCCTATGACCGCCATTCTCTGGAGACCTTCCAGCACCTGGAATACTTGCTCTCCTGGCTGGACTCGCGCGCCGAGACACTAGATGCGGCCACCCTGAAAAACCTGCGGGCTGACGCCATGGCTGAGAGCCAGCGCTTGCTGGATGAGCTTCTCCCAGCCCCGGAACCCGCAGCCGTCATCGAACCTAGTGTTGAAGAGATCTCGCTCAGCCCTGACGCAGAGCGTGAATTGGCGCTGATCCTGGCTACCCGCGCCTTGATCCCTGGTTGGATCGAAGCCAAACTGATCGGAGGTAGGACAGCTGGCGAACTAGGCGATCACCTGACCAGGCAAGCCCAGGCGATCCACGCCCAGGCAGGTATCATCGAGTTGGAACTACCCGAGCCCTCGGAAGCTGACGTACATACTTTCGCCATGGGTGCGCTGGATGGCTGGATAGAGCAAAAGCTATTTACCGCTAGCGATGCAAGCCTGTTGAGGGACTGTCTGAGAGAAAACCTGGGGTTGACCTTACAACCTGCCCCGGTACCAGCCGCGATCTCTCCACCAGCCGCGCCAGCCGTACGCCGACCCGTGGTCAAGGCTGCACCCCCCCGCCCTCCACGCCCGCCTTTCGATTGGGGGAAGCTGTGGGGTAGCGTGGTGGAGGCAGCGGTCTCCGGGTTGCTGCTGCGCTGGCTGCGCTTTCTGGGCGCTTTTTTATTCGTCGTCTCCCTGGCCATCGTCGTGATCAGCTTTTGGACGAGCATCCCCGCATGGGGGCAGCTGGGGATCATTTTCTTCATCCCGACTGCGTTCTACGCTGGCGGCTGGTACCTGCGCGCCAAAATGCAGATCGAACAAACCGGCAGCGTTTTGATGGGGGTGGGCGAGATGGTCCTGGCAGTGGCCTTCGCCGCAATCTACCAATTCTCCAGCTTGACCATCCCTCTGCCAACCTACTGGCTGGTTACTTCCGCCATCTGTACCACCGTTTATGTGCTGACCACCTGGCGGCTGGTTCACAGCGAGTTTTTCAGCTACATCAGCCTGGTCGGGATCAGCAGCACTTTGATGGCGCTGGGTCAGGTGCTCCATCTGCCCATCGAATGGCAGCTCGTCATCTTATCAGCCAGCAGCCTGGGTATGGTGGAAACCTCCGCCAGGTTCAAAGGCGGCGACCCCCGCTGGGGAGACGTATCGCTCGGCGCGCGCAGGTTTCCTCAGTTGCTGCTCTTGCTCGTGCTGGGCCTGTTGTTGCTCATCCCCTGGGAGGGGGCTTATCCTGCTCAGGCAGTAGGCTTCGCCCTGGGCGCGGCTGCCTGCGGGCTGCTGGCTTGGTGCTTCCCGCACCGCGTCTACGCCCACCTAGCTGGTTGGGGTTCCATTCTGGCCATTGGGCTGAGCTTGCGGGCTGCAAGCATTCCCTGGCACTGGTACCCCAGCGCTGCCGCGGTTTTGTCCCCCCTCTACATACTGACCGGGCTGGTCTTGAGCCGGCGCATACACGAAAGCTTTCAGTTAAAAACATCCTACCTGCTGGTGTTCAAACTGGCTGGCTTCAGCCTGCTCGCCGTGGGGATCGCAGCAGGTGTAGCAACGCTGAACTTTGCCTTCTGGTCTGGTGTGGTGGCGCTGGCTGTGGCTTCGATAATTATGGCTGGGTACGCCCCCCTGTTACGTCAGCCGCTGTATGTATTGGGATCGGGCGGGCTGCTCCTGCTCCCCTATTCTTTGAGCGTTTCCCAATGGCTGTCAGACAGCCAAGTCGCTCAACTGGGAACCTGGGTGATGGCTGCCTGTGCTGGTCTGGCCCTGGCTTATCTGGGGATCGGCTCAGGGTTACGCAGACTGCCTCGCTACGCCGAATTTTTGCACCTGCTATCTCATATGCTGGCGCCTCTGGTAGCCATCGGGCTGCTTGTCGTCGAAACAATGGCGAAATCCGACTCCACCATCCCCTCTCTCGTAACCCTGAGCGGGATCTTGCTGGTCTATGGTATTTCCGCTGCTCAACACGACAGCCAGAATTTCCCCGGGCTCTCAAGATGGGCTAGCTGGCTGCCAGACGGATTTCGCCAATCCGTGTTCCTGTACCCGATTGGCGTTTTGATCCCCATCTGGGTGGCAGTAGCCTGGTCTGGAAGCGTACTCACACCCGAATGGCTTGGGGTGGCGCTGGCCGGGATCGCCCTGTGTTATGCGGGTGTGGGTCAATTTATCACTCGCCGCCAGGTCGCCTATCGCTTGCCCTTCCATCTGTTAGCCTACCCAATCGGTGTGGTTGCCGTCTGGGCAGCTTTCCAAAATCAGGTTGCGCTGATCACTACGCTCTACCTGAATGTCGCTGCGCTGGTGGCAATGGCCGCCATCTACCGGCGCTTTCACGAGACGACGCTGGCTGGGCTGCTGTTACTATGGCCCTTCCAGCTCTCGCTCAACCTGAGCCAGATCACTCCCCACGCCCAATCACTGGCTTACACTTTACTGGTTGGGCTGGGATACACGCCGCTGGGGATGTGGCTGCAAAAGCGAGGGGACAAATATTTCTATCTGCCTGTGTACCTGATTGGATATGGCATCAGCATCTACGCCCTGGTGGCATCCCTGTTGGGGCGGTTCGGGGCTTACCCGCTGGATCTACCGTGGATCGGTGCTGTGGTGCCGCTGTTGGTGACAGGGCTGTATAGCTTTAGCGCATATTGGCTGCGCAAGCCGGTATTTGCCTGGGGGTCCGCAGCGACATTCACCCTCGCCTTCGGACAGGCATTGACTTTGATGCGTGTACCTGCGCAATACGATGCAAGCGCCTGGGTGGCCCTGGGCATGGCCTACATCCTGCTGGCAAGCCGACTTCGGGGATCTGCCCCGGAGCGCAGTGGAGATGGCTGGCTGGCAGCCTTCCGCCTGCCCTTGAACGTTGGCGCCTGGGCAGTGGCTGCCTCGGGGGTGCTGCTCACCTACCCTGCCACTCTCGATGCGCTCTTCCAAACGCGCGCCGAAAACCTGCCTGCGACAATGCTGGCGCAATGGCTGGCAGTCGTCTTCGTTGTGCTGAGTACAGCCCTATACCGCAACCCCTGGCCGCTGCTCCTGGAGCCGCCCTTGGCATTCATCCCTGTGACCTTGCTCTTCATCGGTTATGGCGAGCGGATGTTGGGCCAGGCATTGAGTCCGGCCCAACTGGGTGTCGTGTGGGCGGGTCTGGGGCTGGTTCATTTCGGGATATCGGTTGGCCTCGACCAGGTCCGCTCAAAGACACGCGTCTCGCCGGGGGGCGTGTACCTGGGTGGGTACGCGATGGCTGCCTTCTCAGTGCTATGGACGATATTAGACCGCGGTTCGCTGCTGTGGGCGCTAGGGCTTTGGGTATTCACGGCGGTTTCCTCAGCCTGGTTGGTGCACCTCGGGCGGCACACGGTCTGGGCTGACCTGGTGAGGACATTATTCGGCTCCAAGGAATCCGCCCTCAAATCCAGCCTGCGAGCCGCCTTCCTCTGGCTGGGGGCCTG
>DATCYX010000032.1:0-3988 GCA_036526235.1 Anaerolineales bacterium
TTCTGGCACTTATTGATGCGCTAATGATCTATGTGGCTATTCGATTATTCCAGCGCGAGGTGATATTGACCCGCTGGAAATGACAGCTCATAATCGATGAAGAAACTAACCAAGCTATGTTTAATATTGATGGTATTTGGGATGGCTTTTATCATCCCTGCCAGGGCCCAGGATGAAGTTGAGCTTACCCTGAACTTGACCCGCGACTTCGGTTACTCTTCTGGGACTGGTCGCATCCAGGGCAGGTTTACCATGAAGGTAAACGGGCCTGCAAATCTTGAGAGAGTAGTATTCCTTATCGATGATCTGATGGTTGGCGAAGACACCCAAGCGCCATTCTTGCTTCAATTTTCCACTGGCGACTATGCGCTGGGTGTTCACACCATGAGCGCAGTGGGATACACCAGCGATGGGCGCGAGCTGCGATCTAATGCCCAACGGCGTGAATTCGTCAGCTCAGAAGAAGGCTGGCAGTCTGCCATGAAAATCGCTATTCCCATCATTGGCCTTGCATTTGCCGCCATGCTGTTTTCTTTTATCCTGCCGAGTCTCTTAGGGAAGCGTGTCAGCATGGCAACACCCTTGGGTGCGCCTCGTTCTTACGGTTTGTTGGGCGGCACGGTCTGCCCAAAGTGTAGCCGCCCATTTGGGATGCATGTATGGGGCATGAATCTGGTGATCGGCAAATTAGACCGCTGCCCCTACTGCGGTAGATGGAGCCTGGTGCGCCGCGTGCCTAATGAGTTACTCAAAGTTGCGGAGGCAGCCGAACTGGAGTTGGCTCAGGGAAATGCCGAGACCCCCGCCCACTCTGCGGAAGAAAAACTGCACAGGGATCTTGACGACTCGCGCTATTTGGATCTCTGAATCACCCTCTCGCCACCTGCCTGCTAGGATCTACGATCCACTCGCTCCACGAACCAGCGTAAAGGCGCGCCTCGCCTAGGCCAGCGTGCTGAAAAGCGACCAAATTATGGGCTGCAGTCACGCCCGACCCGCAATAAAAAATAACATTTTGCCCGGGCACTTCACCCAGCAGGGAGTTAAAGCGAGCTTTGAGCTCATCCTTCGGGCGGAATAATCCATCTTTACCGACATTCTCAACAAAGGGAACACTCCTCGCCCCCGGAATATGTCCGGCAACCGGGTCGATGGTCTCATTCTCGCCGCGGTAGCGATCAGCGCTTCGAGAGTCAACCAATCGATAGGCTGGATCAGAACGTATTTGATCCACCTCTTGCGCACTTGCTATCAATTCTGGGCGGGGGCTGGGAATAAATCGCCTGGACTTGCGCCTTTCCTCCCCACCCTGCGTCGGATGGCCCAATTTCAGCCAGCGCAGCCAACCGCCATCCAGCACAGCGACGGTATCATGACCTAGCCAGCGCAAGCACCACCATAATCGGGCAGCAATGGCCCCGCTGGCAGATGGGTCATCGTCGTAAGCTACTACCTGCACCCCTTGGCTAATTCCCCAGTTGGAAAATGTGGCAACTAGAGAATCGATCGACGGCAATGGATGCCGCCCTGTTGATCCGGGGATGTGCGGCGTGCTTAAATCTTCATCCAGATGGGCATACACTGCCCCAGGGATATGAGCCTGCCGGTAATCCTGCCGGCCTCGCTCGGTATCGGTCAGCGTGAAGCGGCAGTCGACAATTACCCAATTCGGATCGCCTAAATGCGACATCAATACTTCAGCTGAAACTAGTGTTTGATAACTCATCTGAAAATCCTGTTTCTAAATAGCCTAATTCTTGTGAAATGGCTTGAAATCTGTACCCGTATTCCCATTATAGTAATTCTATAACAAAGTACGCCTCACCTGTGCACCCAACTAGCAAACCAGCGAATATGTCACCCCCACCAAAACGCCCCAAACACTCTCTTTGCGGGGTTGCGCATGCCCCTCAGCGCATATGCAATTGCCCTGAAGCCAAACCATGCCGGATACGATTCCATTCATAAAGGGGTATAATACCCCAAATATACCTCGGAATATATTCAATAGATCAGGAAAATGCACCTCGAATCCCAAGAATCACCGGGCAGCCATCTCAGTCTGCTCTACCAGCTTACGCAAACCTTCAATTCCTCGCTCAACCTGGACGAAGTGTTAAACCGGGTGATGGACGAGGTCATTGCCGCCACCCATGCGGAGAGAGGTTTTGTTATGCTGCTTGAGGCCGATGAGAAACTCACTTTTCGAATTGCGCGTGGGATGGATCAAACGACTATTGACGCACCCCAGTTCCAGGTATCCCGCAGCGTAGTGGAACGTGTTGCCCAAAAAGGACAAGCGGTGCTGACCAGCGATGCCCAAACGGACGAACGTTTTAACATCCGGCAGAGCGTCGTGCTCCTGGGTCTGCGCTCGATCTTGTGTGTCCCTTTGAAACTAAAAGGCCGCGTGATCGGCGTTATCTACGTAGATAATCGTCTCCAAGCGGGCATCTTCACTGAAGCCGACCTGCGGCTGCTCAGCGCAATCGCCTCCAGTGCAGCAGTAGCCATTGAGAACGCTCGCCTCTACCAAGTGGCAGTCGAGAAAGGGCGCTTGGAGCAGGAATTAAGCATGGCACGCCGTGTTCAGGTCAGCTTGCTTCCTCGCAAGATGCCTCAGCTATCCGGCTGGGATTTTATTACTCGCTGGAAACCCGCTCGTCAGGTAGGTGGTGACTATTACGACTTTATTGAGACCGATGATGGACTGTTAGGCCTAGTGATAGCCGATGTGACTGATAAAGGTATGCCTGCCGCGCTGTTCATGGCCTTCACTCGGAGCATCATCCGTGGCAACCTAGACCATGCCACCAGTCCTGCTGCTGGAATTAACCGTGTTAACCGCCTGATTTGCCAGGAGTCTGATAACGGGCTTTTTGTCACTCTGTTTTACGGACTGCTCGATCCAAATACTGGGCAGCTCACATACGTGAACGCTGGACACAACCCTCCCATCCTGATATCATCCTCGGAATTGGGACACTCCACTCCAATGCTGTATCTTGAAAGCACTGGCATACCGCTTGGGATTGAAGAAGAAACTTCATATACACAAAACGTTGTTCAACTCAAACCAGGGGATTTTATAACCTTATATACCGATGGGATTACCGAAGCGATTGATGCGAGTGAGCAAGAGTTTGGATTGGAACGATTGCAACACGTGCTCTTGGATCACCAGGATCAATCTGCCTCCGAGATCGCTGTAGCCCTAGAAGAAGCTATTGATCACTACTCCGGCGATTTGACATCCCATGACGATATCACATTCATCATAGCTAAACGCTTATAGAAAAAACGATGACGACACTTAGCCAACTTATGGGTCGCTATCAGCTTATGCAAGAACTTGGCAAAGGTGGCATGGGTATGGTTTATGAGGGGCACGATAACCTCCTGAACCGCCAGGTCGCAATCAAAGTTCTCAGCGAGGCGAGAAATATTCGCTTGGGTAGCGAGGGTCGCTCGCGGTTATTACATGAAGCACAGGCAGCTGCTGGTTTAAACCACCCCAATATTGTCGATATCTACGACGCCGGTGAAGACCAGAGGGTTAGCTTTATCGTCATGGAGTTGGTTAAGGGAAGATCATTGCACGAGCATAAACCAAAGTCGATCGATGAGATCATATCCATTGCCTGCCAGATATGTGCCGCGCTGGATCACGCCCACACTCACGGGATTGTCCACCGCGATCTCAAGCCAGAAAACGTGCTGGTAACCCCTGATGGGACCGCTAAGCTGACTGACTTTGGACTGGCGCGCTCTGTCGCCTCACATATATCCCTAGATGGGATGATTGTGGGCACAGTGTATTACCTAGCCCCTGAGGCGGCTCTTCGTCAATCCTATGATGGTCGCGCAGATCTCTATTCAATGGGAGTGATGTTATACGAGCTCACTACCGGATTGCTGCCCTTTACTGCAGATGATCCGCTGGCTGTAATATCTCAACATTTGTACGCGCCTCTTGTCCCACCCCGCG
>DATCYX010000033.1:0-5791 GCA_036526235.1 Anaerolineales bacterium
ATGGATACCCCAGCCAAGCCCCGGGAACATCAAGGCGGTCAGGATCGAATCGAAGGGATAAAATTGCCCCTTGTGGTACACCACAGTGTAAGGGCGCGGAAAGAGCACCTGGTCGCGCCAGCCCAGCTCATTGATCAAGCCCAAGATATGTCGGTCGCTGGCGAACCAGTGATGGTAGTACTTCTCGACGTACCAATCCCAATGTGGCTCTTTGAAACCAGATGCCAGCCCGCCGACAAAATCTGCTGCCTCGTATATGGTCACCTGGTGACCGGCGCGCCTCAGGTCATAGGCGGCAGCCATGCCGCCGATGCCAGCGCCCAGGATGGCGATATTTTTCATTCTCAACTGACTTTTACCCCTTCCACTTCGTCTTTTTCAATTTTACCCACCCCCTCTCCCCAGTGCAAACCCTCTCTGGCGAAGTAATATGCCCCCAAGGCAGTGATCGGGACCCACAGGGCGACGTGCAAGACCAGCGTATAGGCTGCGGCTATGGCTCGCTCCACTCCATAGGCTGCTAGAACGGCGATACCAGGCGCATCGAACGTGCCCACGTAACCCGGCGCTGAAGGGATGGTGGTAGCTAAGTTGACGATGCCGTTCATCAGCATCAGAGCGAAAAAGCTTACCTCGAATGGGAAAGCGTGCATCACGAACCAGTACTTGCCTGTTTCTAGCAGCCAGATGACAACCGACGTAAAGAAAACCATCATCGCTTCGCGCGGTGAGCGCAGTGCCTGTAATCCTCCCAGGAAGCGCTGTCCAAGGCTGAGGGTTCGATCGCGGATGCGCGCTGGGACCAAGCGTTGCACAAGGGTCGTCAGAATTGCTTCGGCTTGTTCCGGGAACATGGCAGCCAGAAGAAAGACCCCCAGCGCACCCACAAATGCGCCTGCACCCCACAGTGCCAGGGTCTGGATATTCCCCACAAAGCCCGAATCAGCGGTCAGCTGGGCCAGCTTGGGCAGGTTGAGGAACACAAAGGCCAGCATGACCACACCATCGTATACGCGTTCCACAATGATAGTTGCCAGAGAGGCTGATACGGGAACGCCTTGGCGGCGTTTAAGCACCACAGCGCGCAGCACTTCGCCTGCTCGGGCAGGATAGATGTTATTGCCCATATATCCGATGGCGACAATAGGGAACATCACACGTGTGGGTATTGGTTTGACCGGTCGGAGCAAGTAATGCCAGCGCCAGGCGCGTGCCCACACCCCAAGGAAGTACACGCCCACCCCAGGTATCAGCCACCAATAATTCGCTTCTGTGAAGGAGGCCTCCAAATCTTCCAGATGCAGGCCGCGCAGCGCGACGTATAAAAAAAGCAGGCTGATGACCACGCCCAACCAGAATTGCCAGCGTCTCATGGCGCTCATTCTACCACCGATGCCTTATCACTTCGTCTTTCATTCTAGTTGGGCTGGTTGCAGCTAAATACCCTTGGCAAGATTGATTTATAATCTCACCATGCTTACACTCAATCAATTAGCCCCTGACTTCTTATTACCTGATCTTGACGGTACCTTGCATTCGCTGCGGAATTACCGGGGACGGGTTGTGGTGCTCAATTTCTGGTCGGCAGAATGCCCTCATGCAGCCCGTACCGATGCCCAGTTGGTCGCGAATCAGAAAACATGGGGATCTGAGGTAGTGCTCATCTCGATCGCCAGCAATGCCAACGAGCCCCCTGAACTCCTCAGGCAGGTTGCCAACCAGGAAGGCCTTACTTTGATCTTACTGGATCAGGGAAGTGATGTGGCGGATCGTTATGGGGCAATCACCACGCCCCATCTATTTGTGATCGATGAAAAAGGGATTTTGCGCTACCAGGGCGCTTTTGACGACATCAACTTTCGCAAACGGTCAGCAACGAAGCACTATCTGTACGACGCGGTGGAAGCCGTCCTGGCTGGCGCGTTGCCCAACCCGGCGGAGACACCCCCCTATGGCTGTGCTATCGTGCGACATGTTATTTAATCATTGGGGGTATAGGCAGTTAATAAGGAACAACCCCCAATTGAGTAATTTTTTAGAATTTCAGTTGACCGCGGGCGCGCAGTTCCTGAGGCAGCAAGCAGTTATAGATGAAGGAGTGCACTGGCGTGGGGACGCCAAGCTCTGCCCCCATGCGCACCACGGCGCCATTTTGTGAAGCCAACTCAGAAGGTTTTCCCTCCAGGATATCCCGTTGCATCGATGCTAGCAAGCCATCCGGTAAGTTGTCGACGAAAGCCAGGCGTTTCTCGACTGTATCTTCGGGGAGCATAACCCCACGTGCCCTTGCCAGGGCAACGATTTCTTCAAATGCCGCAATCAGCATCTGGCGTGTTTCAGGCAGGCTGCGATAAATGTCTGCCGGAGCCCGTGTTACCGCGCCCAATCCACTCACCGTGGCGATGAACAAGAATTTTTCCCACATCGATACCTGGATATCGGGCGGGATAGCGGCTTTTACACCGGCGGCTTCCAAAACTTGTAACAGGCCCTCAGCGCGCTGGCTGGGGCGCCCGTCTAGCTCACCGAAGGCCACAAAAGGCTCGATGCCGACATGGCGGATATGCCCCGGCCCGGCGATAAAAGCCGAGATCTGGCACAGACCCCCCATGACATGCTCTCTCCCTAAGACCGAGGCGAGCTGCTCGGGTGCATCTACGCCATTCTCCAGCGGCACGACGAAGGTTTGGTCTCCCACCATTGGGCGCATTGCTTGAGCTGCATTGGGCACGTCCCAGGCCTTCACCCCCAAGATTACAACGTCCACCACGCCGACCTGGCTTGGCTCGTCGCTTGCCTGGGCAGGTTTTACGATGAAATCGCCGAGTATGCTATCCACGCGCAAGCCACCGGTTTGGATGGCGCGCAGGTGCTCGCCGCGGGCGATGAAATGCACGTCTTCGCCAGCCCTCGCCAGCCGCCCGCCAAAGTATCCCCCGACGCCGCCGGTGCCAAATACCGCAATTCTCATCCTTACCTCCTGAGGCTTTTTTATATATTCCTATTCCCATCCCGGTATCTATTCTCACCCCGAGGGGGCTGAGGGAGTGTCCCTTGATTATATACCGATTCGCCAAATGCACGATTATAGAGTAAAATCACAAAAAATTCGATCTTTCCTGCTAGCTTAGCTCGAAGGGAAAAACAATGAGCGATAAAGAAACTGCCCAAGAGGTAATTGAAAGCTATCGCAAGCGCCAACAACAAGCGCGCAAAGCACCTTTGATCATCGGGATTGCTTCCGTGCTGCTGGTGATTGGGGCTGCTGTGATCATTTTCTGGATGCTTGGGCCAGATGCGCCGGCCATCTCACTGTTCGCCACTGAGACTCCAACACCGACAGCGACATCAACCTCCACGTCAACCCCAACCATCACCTCCACCGCCACTCAGACTGCCACGGCCTCCAACACGCCCACGGAGACAGTTACGCCAACGCCTGAGGGTCCCTTTGTCTATGAGGTTGTGCAAGGCGACACGCTATCCTCGATTGCTGAAAAATTCGGGGTGGATTTGTTTGCCTTGATCGCCGTCAATAACCTGGACCCGACTTTGCCGATTGACATCGGTGACCAGCTCACGATCCCCGGCTCCGACACCGAGTTGCCTACAGAGACACCCATCCCGTTGAGCATGCGGCGCGGCACGATCATCGAATACATTGTCAAGCCAGGTGAGAATCTGGCCTCAATCGCCGAAAAGTTCAACAGCACCGTCGATGACATAGTCTCGGAAAACGAGATCGAAAATGCGAATGAAATACAAGCTGGCACCAAGTTGAATGTACCCGTCAATCTGGTGACACCCCTCCCGACCAATACAGCCGGTCCCTCGCCCACAGCTACCACCGCGGTGACACCGGCCGATACGCCTACCCTGACTGCCACACCATAGCGATGTATCCTCCACTCTGATAGATATGCCCAGTTCTGCTGCCAGTTTGGCTGACAGCAGAACTGGAATCCTCTGTTTCTCCATCCAGCGGATAAGTAGATTGGCAGAGAAAGACTTACCCTAAAAAATATGGGAATATTAAGAGAGCTTCGCACATCTTCGATATCCGGCTACCATGTTCCGCACCAGGCGGGCGCTCCCATTCTGGAAATCTCACATCTCACGGTGCGCTACGAGAATGTGTTTGCCTTGGAAAATCTCTCGATGACAGTGACAAGCGGCGAGCGGCTGGCAGTCATTGGGCCTAATGGCGCGGGTAAGAGCACATTGTTTAAAGTGATAGCTGGCGTTCTCCAGCACACCAGTGGCGAGGTGAATATCTACGGGCATGAGCCAGGGGGGCATATTTGTATTGCCTATGTACCGCAAAGGAGCCAAGTTGATTGGAAATTCCCGGTGAGCGTCGCCGATGTGGTGATGATGGGCCGCATCAGTAAGCTGGGTCTGCTGCGCTGGCCAAAACCCCGCGATTGGGACTATGTGCGCCAATCACTGCAGGTGGTGGGCTTAGAAGAGCTGGCAGACCGGCAGATCTCGGAGCTGTCCGGCGGGCAACAGCAGCGGATGTTCATCGCCCGTGCGCTGGCTCAGGAAGCCGAGCTGATGCTTATGGATGAGCCCTTCACCGGCTTGGACATAAATTCCCAAGAGGATATCCTGAGTATCATGGACGAGCTGCGCCAGCGAGATGTGACCGTGCTGGTCTCGACCCATGATCTCAATCTGGCGGGAGAGCATTTCGACCGTGTATTACTGCTCAACCGGCGCGTTTATGGGCTTGGCTTGCCTTCAGAAGTTTTTGTCCCCGATCTTTTGTTGAGCGCTTTTGGTGGGCATCTGCGCCTGCTGCAGACCGAGACCGATATAGTGGCTCTCGGAGACACCTGCTGCGACGACGAAGCCAGTCATGAACACCTGGCTTGATCTGCTCCTCGAGCCGTTTGCGTATGCCTTCATGGTGCGCGGCATGTTGGCTGCCCTGCTGGTGGGTATAGTCTGCGCCACCGTGGGGACCTATGTAGTGCTGCGCGGCATGGCTTTCTTCGGTGATGCTCTGGCGCACGCCATCCTGCCGGGTGTGGCGGTAGGCTACCTTCTCGGAGGAGGGGCGCGCGAGCCGCTCTTCTGGTGGAGCTTGCTGACCGCTATTGCGGCCTCCATCGGCATCGGCGCTATCAGCAAGGGGGCACAATTGCGCGAAGATACGGCGATTGGTATTGTCTTTGCTGGCATGTTCGCCTTGGGGATCGCCCTGATCTCCACCGTGCGCAATTACACCAATGACCTGGCCCACTTCCTTTTTGGCGATGTTCTGGGTGTATCCACCTCGGATCTAGTCCGAATCGCCATCTTCGGCTTAATTATCCTGTTTACGGTGTTGTTGTTTTATAAAGAGTTCCTGGTGCTCTCATTCGACCCCCTGCTTGCCGCGACTTTGCGCCTGCCAGCGCGCGTTTTAGAATATATTCTCTTGATATTGATCGCATTGGCAGTAGTGGTCTCGCTTCAGACGGTTGGAGTGGCCTTGATGGTCGCCATGCTGGTGACCCCTGCCGCAACGGCATATCTGTTGACCCGCCGTCTACCTTATATGATGGCCTTGGGCGCGATCATCGCCTCGCTGTCTGGTGTGATCGGCTTGTACCTGTCGTATTATGTCAGCGTATCATCTGGTGCTGCCATCGTGCTGACCAGCACGCTCATTTTTGTCATTGTGTGGGGGGCGCGCACTCTGCGGAGAGCTTACAGGGGTAGGTCTACTTCCCAAGCTTAACTTGTATCTAGAATCAAATTCTTCTGCCAATTTTATCCATGCGCACACTTTTACGGCTTAGCG
>DATCYX010000034.1:0-2090 GCA_036526235.1 Anaerolineales bacterium
AAGGTACAAGGCGTCCAACAGGCATCCGTCAATCTGTCTTCTGAGCGCGCGAGCGTTGAGTATGATCCTTCGCTAGCGAACCTTGGAGACCTCATTGCCCGCGTCCAAAAAGCAGGCTACGGGGTTGCCTCGGGTGAAGCAGACTTGCTTATTCGGCGTTTGAGTGATGATAACGACGCTCGTCGCCTTGAGACCTCCCTGCAAAAGGTAGATGGCGTTCTCGAAGCCCAGGTAAATTTTGCAAGCGAGCGCGCACGCTTGAGCTATATCCCTACGATAATCAGCCAATCGGAGATTCGCAGCGCGGTTGCCGCAGCAGGTTTTGAGGCAGTTGAGACTGGTGGGGAAGTGGAGGATGCTGAGCGCAAGGCACGCCAAGCGGAAATTGCCCAGCAGCGCCAGTACTTGATTGTGGGATTAATATTCACCATCCCGCTCTTTTTGTTTGCCATGGGTCGGGATCTTAACCTGCTTCCTCACTGGGCGCACGACCCATGGGCGAATTGGATGATGTTAGCACTGGCTACTCCGGTGCAGTTTTATGTTGGCTGGCAGTATTATGTGGGTGCATTCAAGGCGCTGCGTAATGGATCCGCCAATATGGATGTGCTCATCGCCATGGGGTCTTCAGCTGCGTATTTCTATTCACTACCCATCGTGTTCGGATTGATCAGCGGACATGTCTATCTGGAAACCGCTGCCGTGATCATTACCCTGATTAAGTTGGGTAAATTTTTAGAGGCGCGTGCAAAAGGTCGGACAAGCGAGGCGATCAAGAAATTAATGGGTCTGCGCGCCAAAACTGCCCGGATTGTGCGGGATGGTCAGGAAATGGAGATCGCCACGGAAGAGGTGCGTGTTGGTGATATTGTGATCGTCCGCCCAGGTGAAAAAATCCCCGTGGATGGCGTTGTGGTCGAAGGACGCTCAAGTATCGACGAATCTATGTTGACTGGCGAATCTTTGCCGGTTGAAAAGCGACCTGGGGATAATGTGATTGGTGCGACGTTAAACAAGCTGGGATTGCTCAGATTTGAAGCCACCAAAGTAGGACGGGAGACAGCTCTGGCACAAATTATCCGTATGGTAGAAGAGGCCCAGGGCAGTAAAGCGCCGATCCAGAAATTAGTCGATCGGGTTTCAGCAGTGTTTGTCCCCGCGGTGATTGTCATTGCTCTGTTTACCTTTGTCATATGGTACTTCTTTTTCCCACTTCCACCGGCCTCGGATGTGGATGCGTTTACCCGCGCCCTGATTAACATGGTGGCAGTGCTGGTAATTGCCTGCCCGTGTGCAATGGGCTTAGCCACACCGACGGCAGTCATGGTGGGTACTGGCAAAGGTGCAGAAATGGGTGTGCTGTTGCGCTCTGGTGAGGCGCTGGAACGTGCAGGTAAAATCACTATGGTGGTATTGGACAAAACAGGCACGATCACCAAAGGCCAGCCAGCGGTAACCGATATTATCGAAGGTGGAGGTTCTAAGGGAAACAAGGGTCAACCCAGCATTCCCACTCACGGTTTTACGTCTTCTTCGTTAGAGATGCTTAGGCTGGCTGCTTCTGTAGAACAGGGAAGTGAACACCCCCTAGGGGAAGCTATTTGGGCAGAAGCAAATAACAAGGCTCTACAACTTAGCCCAGCCGATGCCTTCAGTGCTGAGGTGGGGAATGGCGTGCAAGCTGAGGTAGATGGGCATACCGTACTGGTCGGTAACTTGCGCATGATGGAAGGGCGCGGAATTGCTTTGAATGGTCTACAAACCGAGGTCACTCGGCTACAGAATGAAGCCAAGACTGCCATGCTGATTGCGGTGGATGGAGAGGTGCGAGGGGTGATCGGTGTAGCGGACACTGTGAAAGAGGGCTCACCGGAAGCAATCCAAGCCTTACATCAAATGCATCTGAAGGTTGCTATGATCACTGGTGACAACCAAAAAACCGCAGAGGCGATTGCCAGAAAAGTCGGCGTGGATCGCGTGTTGGCAGAGGTGCTGCCTGGAGATAAGGTTGCGGAGGTAAAGAAACTGCAGGAAAGCGGCGAGGTTGTAGCTATGGTAGGTGATGGAATCAACGATGCACCTGCCTTAGC
>DATCYX010000035.1:0-19917 GCA_036526235.1 Anaerolineales bacterium
TATCCAGGCTGCCATCCTGCTGCCAGCCACGGATAGAATCGCGGTCGATCACTTTGGAGGGGATATACTGTTCCTTAGAGAATAGCTCGCGGGTGATACGCTGTTTGAGGAAATCGCCTTTGAAGTTGATCCCCTCAAACATCGCCAGGGCCAGCGTATCGGTGTGCACCTGCATACCCTGGCGCAGGCGTTTGACCATGGCGATAGCCTCCGCGTCCACCACCAGTTTTTCGGGGCTCACGCAGGCTAGAAAGTCCAGCATACCTGCCCCGGAGATCATATTGATCCCTGCCAGAGCGCCGATCAGGGCAGTGATCCCGCTTTCCAGGCCAGCCTGGGCGTCGACTAGCTTGGCGTCGCTGGCACCCAGGTAGGTGTGTGTGGGCAGGCCCAAGGACTTGCCTACCTCGGCGTACGCCGCGTCGATCATGGCAGTCTCGACAGCTCCCATGGGAGTGGTGCCCTTGCGCATGTCGAAGATGGCCGGCGCGCCACCCCAGATGATCGGCGCACCCGGCTGGGCAAGCTGGTGGATGGTGATACCACTCAGGCATTCGGCGGCATGTTGCACAACCGAGCCTAGCAAGGTGACAGGCGCGGCTGCCCCGGCTAGTGGCATGGAGACGATCTGGACAGGTACAAAAGCGCGCCCCAGGTCAATCAGGTTCTGTGCGCCGAATTCGCTCCAGATAAGCGGGGGTGACGGGCACACATCGAAGACCGCTTGCGGTTTCTTTTCTAACCCAGCCCGCCCGCCGGCAAAGATCGCCAGCATGTCAATCATCGCCTGGAGCGTTTCAACAGAGAAGGCACCGGTAACAATAGGTTTCTTGGAATACAGTAGCACCAGGTACAAACGGTATAGGTCTCCAATAGCCTTGGGGATTTCGTTGCACACCACTGCAGTAGACTGGGCGTCGTACTGTGGGAGCATCTCTGCAATTTTGATGATCCGAACCAGGTCGGCGGAATACGAAGGTTTGTGTTCCAGCGTCTCGGGGTCGAGGACGTGAACACCAGAGGAACCAGGATCGAAGTGCACGGCATCTCCGCCGTAGTTTACTGTGGGCTGACCATCCCGGTCGTAGAGGCTGAACTGGCGCGGCACACTTTCCAGGGCCTTCTCGACCACCTGGCGGGGGATCTTGGCGATCTCGTTGGTTTCGTCCACCTGGGCATGCGCCTCAGCCAGCAGCTGCCGGGCCTCGGGGGATTGAACCTTGATACCAGGGTTCATCAGGAGCTGGTAGGCTTCGTCCAGTATGCGCTGGACTAGCTCGTTGGAGAGGAGGGTAAGCTTGGGCTGCATGTTGATTTACCCTTTATCCACCGTAGCAATGATGCGTTGCAGCTCTGCTGATAGCTGCGGATCGAGAGGCTCGGGTTGGTGGCTTTCCAGGATGCGGCGTGCTTTCTCCAGAGCCCACTGGCGCGATCCGTCGCCTTTTTCCTCCCACACATTGTAGGGTCGGCGATCCATGAACTGGGGGATAAATAGCTCGCGCATGTGCCGGAGGCTATGCTTTTGGGTCAGGAAATTCCCGCCTGGCCCCACCGCGCTAATGGCTTCCAGCGCCAGGGTCTCGTCGTCTACGACAATGCCTTGCATCATCTTGTGCACAATGGAGAAAATCTCGCAGTCCATCAGCATCTGCTCATACGACCAGATACGGCTTCCATGCAGCAGCCCTACTCCAAGCAACATATCTGACATGACTACGCAGGCCATGAAAGTGGACAGGCTGTTATCGATGCCGGCTTGCCAGTTAGGCTCCTTGGCGCCGGTGGCGAAGGAGCCCATCGATAGCGGGATATTGTAGAAATCGGAGAGCAGGTTGGTGGCAGCGCCGAAAAGGAAATCTTCCGGCCCTCCGCCGGTGTAGGCGCCAGAGCGCGGATCGGAGGCAGTTTGCGCGGCGGCATAGAAAACCGGGGCTCCCGGATAAGCCAGTTGCAGCAAGGCTGTGGCGCTGATCACCTCGGCATTGCCAACCGCCAGCGTGCCAGCTAAAGTCGCCGGACCTGTGGTCAGGCAGGCTGCCATGGTCATAAAACCGGTGGGGATGCCAGCTTCTGCAGCGATCAGCGCGGCTTCCAGGCTGCCGCCATCATGCCCTAGCGGAGGGGCGGTACACTGCATGAGAGAGAGCACCGGGCGCACCCGCAGCGCTTCTCTGCCCCCAGCGATGGTTGCAGCCATCTCGATGGAAGCGATCGCTTCTCGCTCATGGTAAATTGACTCTGTCTGCACGTGCTTGGTGGAATTCTCCCAGACAGCACGCAATTCTTGCAAGCCGCGAGTTGCCGGAGGGCAGTCTTGGGCGGAGACGGCCACCCAGTGAAAAGCCAGCTCCGGCAGGGCGTCACCCAGGCGGGCAATATCGGCTACATCTTGCCAGCAGGATGTGCGGCGCTTGCCGGTTTGGATGTCTAGCACCTCCACACCGCAGCCATCTGTACCTAAGAAGACATGATTCCCGTCTAAGGGCAGGTCTTGGGAGGGATTTCGGGCTGCCAAGGGGTAGGCTGAAGGGGCTTTTTTCAATGCCTCTTCGATGATATGCCCGGGGACTTTGACGATACTGGAATCGCGGTTAACCTGGGCACCGTGCGCATCCCAGATATCTAGCGCTTTTTGAGATGGGAAACGCACACCCACGTTCTCGATGATATCTAATGTGGTTGTATGGATGCGGCGCACTTCTTCTGGCGTGAGGATTTCCAGTTTGAGTTTTGGATTAGTGATAGATTTTATCCGCTGGGTCATCGAATGCCTCTACACGCCCATTAGCTTCTTTGCGACGCTCACCGCCCCGATGGCGTCTTCACTGTAACCATCTGCGCCGATTTGCTGCACCCATTCTTGGGTGACCGGCGCTCCGCCGACCATAACCTTGACCTTCGCTCGCAACCCCATGTCGTCCAAAGCTTCCATGACATCCCTCTGACGCACCATGGTGGTGGTCAGCAGGGCGCTCACAGCAACGATATCCGCGTCCACTTCACGGGCTTTTTCAACGATGGCAGTGATGGGAACGTCGACACCCATATCATACACCTGAAAGCCGTAAGCAGACAACATGGTGCCCACCAGTGTCTTGCCGATATCGTGAATATCGCCCTGTACCGTAGCCAGTACTACCTTTCCATAGACCTGCCGCTCGGTACCTAGCTTGGACATTTCCGGCTCTAGCACGCTGATGGCGGTCTTCATCGCCTCGCCGGCCATCACCAGCTCGGGCAAGAACATATTGCCGCAGCTAAACTCGTCGCCGACATGATTGATCCCGTGAACGAAGCCTGCGTTGATGGCTTCCAGGGGATCTATACCCAATTCTATGGCCTGCCGGGCTAATTCAGCGGCGGTTTCTGACTCGCCCTCAATAATACTCTGGGACATGGCTTTGAATAAATCTTCGGTTTGCATAATTAGCTCCTGTGCAATGAGGGTTAAGTTTTGTGAAACCTTGATGATTTAAATTTCTAGGCAATTCAGTGTAAGGCCCCATCCTCCCTTCTGGATGACTTGCTATGCGGATGAGATTATCTTCGCCATCCAAACCGGGGCGGCTTGCTGTTCTTTCTCCCGGATAAATTCGCCCGGAATGTTTAAAAACGACTCAAATTCGTTCCCTAGATTACGGATATGCTCCACGATTTTTTGGGCGGCCTGGTCTGCGTCGTGTTGGGTGATTGCATCAGCAATGGCTTTGTGCTCCTGGTACTCGCGCCTCAGGCTGGATTGAAGGAGCTCCGGGTGGCGGAACATGTACTCGTAGAGCATCCAGTCTGGGAAAAGATTTGAGGCCGCTTCGTACAATCTGGTCAATAGCGTATTCCCACTGGCGAAGACGATAGCCATGTGGAATTTTTTATTCAATTGGCGCTGGGTTGACATATCTTCTAGTGTTACCAGCCCCCGGGTCTGCTCGATGATTTCATTAATATCTCGTATTTGTTCGGGAGTGATGTTATGGGCAGCCAATCTCCCGGCGGTGCTCTCCAGAATCAGGCGCATTATGTAGGCGTCTACGATTTCTTCTGTGGTGAGCTGGATCACACGCACCCCGCGATAGGGGATGCGCTCCGCGAGACCGGCTGAGACAAGCAGGTCAAGCGCTTCGCGCACAGGGGTTTGGCTGACACCAAGCTGGTTGGAGATTTCCTCCTGGCGCAGCCACTCGCCTGGGGCAAATTTTCCAGCGACGATTTTTTGATGAAGGATTTGGAAAATCTCTTCCTTCAGGCTTCTGCGCTTGAGAAATTCGCCTTCTCCATGATCGATCATGCCGTACCTGCCTTATTAGTATGAAGGGGAGAGCCAATGGAGGGTATGGGGTGGTCGAGAAATGTTCCTGCATTCAGTTAGTTTGTATATAATGCATTATATATAATGTGTAGAACAATGTAAAGAAACTTATCCCATGAGTTTATGTAACACAATTGGTTGGTAAATTTCGGAAATTGGTAGAGACAGAAAGGTGTGGAGCCTCTCCCAGGCTACCAAGCCGCCCCAGATCCGGTCAGTATCAATGCGGTATGTATTCCCGACCAGGATTTGTAACCCGCAACGTGCGACTGTGCCTCTCCATGCCGCTGGCATACTTTCACTTCGCCTACTGGTATCTGATCGTCGGCACGCTGTTACTCCTTTCGCGGCCTGATGCAGCGCGCCTCGAACGCCGTGATGGGTGCTTTCGGCCTGCTCTACGTTTCAATGCTTTTCGCCATCCTGCATATCGACTACCGCCCCTTGATAGATTTCGCCTTCGCCTTCTGCGTAGAGCTGGCCTTCAGCCTGGTCACTAGGCGCACCCCCCTGCTTTTCTCATTAACTGCGTAAGTCCTAAGTTTGCTGACAATTTATTTATAAAATCAAATTTTTGGAAAATTTTCTGTATACTGTAAGGAATAAGATCGTTGCCAGGTGGAGAATGACGCGGTGGACAGATGCTTAGCAGAAGGAACAATTGCACTGTACCAATAACCTATCAATCATTCATGGCGGGCACTGCCGCGGATTAAAATACCCGCTACAATGACCAAGCTTTTTCATAACCTGATGTTTACACGGGTTATATTAAAGTACGGGTAAAATTGGATATAGCGTCTGTTAATTACCCTAATTTAGGGAGGTGGATGACTCGAAATTCAAACCACATAACCAAACTTATTGTCAAAATACCAACACTAATTTTAAAGGAGCAATACATGAAAAAGACATTTCGTATCCTTTCAATTCTTTTGATATTCTCACTGCTTCTCGTGCCTGCTTCCGTGTTGGCCAAACAAGGCGACCCGCCCGGGCTGCTTGTTCAGCTCCAGCTGCTGGCATTCAACGACTATCACGGCCACGTGGAGCCAAGCCAAGCCGGTACGGTGGATGGCGTCCTGGCCGGAGGCGGAGAATATCTCTCGGCTAAGCTCAATGAATTGCGCACCGGCAACAAGTACAGCCTCACTGTCGCCGCGGGTGACCTCATTGGTGGCTCGCCAGCCTTTTCCGGGCTCTTCCATGATGAGCCATCCGTCGAGTCGCTGAACGCTATGCACCTCGACGTCTCGAGCGTCGGCAACCATGAGTTCGACGAGGGCGTCACCGAGCTGCTGCGCATGCAGGACGGCGGCTGCCATCCCGTGGATGGCTGCTATTTCCCGGATAGCCCGTACGCGGGCGCCAACTTCCAGTGGCTCGCCGCCAATGTCGTCAACGAGACGACGGGCGAGACCCCCTTGCCGCCCTACTGGATCACCAAAATCGAGAGCGTGAAAGTCGCTTTCATCGGCATGACGCTCGAGGCCACTGATACCCTGGTTGCCGCCGTTGGCATCCAGGGCTGGGACTTCCTCGATGAGGCCGAGACAGCCAATGCTCTCGTCCCGATCCTGCAAGCGCAAGGTGTAGAGGCCATCATTGTGCTTTTGCATGAAGGTGGGTCGCAGACGCCGCCTCCTGGCGACGTGGACGCATGTGTTGGGATTTCCGGCCCGGTCGTTGCCATCAACGACGCGCTCGATCCCGCCATCGACGTGCTGATCACCGGTCATACCCACTTGCCCTACAACTGCAAGTTGCCCGATGCAGCCGGTAACCCCCGTATCGTCACCAGCGCCTACTCCTACGGTCGGGTGGTCTCGGAGTTCGACCTTGTCCTCGACAAGCGCACGGATGATGTGCGCCGTGATCTGAGCGTGGCAACCAACCACGTCGTGGAGCGGGGGGCGCTTACCCCTGATCCTGCCATCACCGCGGTGATTGAAAAGTGGCAGCCACTGTATGATGCTGCCGGCAACACGCCGGTGGGCACCATCACGGCTGATATCAACCGCGGCGGCACCCCGCCAGGGTCGGACCGCGGCGTCGAGTCTGCGGCCGGCAACCTGGTTGCCGATGCCCAACTGTGGTCCACTTCGGCCAACGGGGCCCAGATTGCCTTTATGAACCCGGGTGGAGTGCGCTCCGATTTGACGTACCTTTCATCACAAGATCCCCCAGAGGGCGATGGCGTGGTCACCTTTGGCGAGGCGTTCACCTTCCAGCCATTCGGCAACACCCTGATCACCTTCCCAATGACCGGAGCGCAGATCATCTCGGTGCTTCAACAGCAATGCCAGCCGGCTGGCTCCAGCCGCCCCTTCCTGCACCTGGGCGTGTCGGAGGGCTTCACCTATGACCTGGCCAAGACGATCGTAGCAGGTACCTGCACCAGCGTCACGATTTCTAATGTGATGCTAAACGAGGCTCCGCTTGACCTCGCGGCCACCTACATGGTGACAGTGAACAACTTCCTGGCCGATGGCGGCGACAACTTCACCACATTCGGCACAATTACCGCCGCGCGGCTTGATGGAGGTAATGACCTGCTGGCCCTGATCAACTATCTCGGCACGTTCAGCCCGTTATCGCCGCCTTCCATCGATCGGGTCAACGAATTGCCCTGATACTAGACTGGTGCCTGTGGAGCTGCAGTAGTTAGTTCCACTATTAGCATTGAACGTTTCAGAGTGATAAATATCAAGACGGACTGCTTCCATAGGGAAGCAGTCCGCACTCATCCACTGCTTGCCAGTCTTCCTGGTTAGTTTCCGCCTACATTCAAACTCCGAATCGGCCTCCAGACTCCCAACCTGTCATTCATCACCTCGCCCCGCAACGTGGTGGTATCGGATGACCTGGTGAACATCGTCAAGGGGCAGGTCGGCATGCAGGAGGCGCACGGCGTGCACAAGATCACCCTGCCGGCATACTGCACCACCATGGTCATCGACATTGATGGCAATGTTGAGACGCTTGCACGCGGATTCTTGATATCTGGTAATTGCTATAGGTATGCCCCAAGTAGGGCTTTTTAGAATATTCACCCACCCGTTGCGGTGCTCATGGCGCGCAGAATGACACCCACACAGATCAGCAGGGTGATGGTATAAACTACCATCACGCGCCGGTCAGATTCCCCCTTGGTATAGGCGTACAGGCCTGGGATCACCAGAGCTGTTACTACCCCATACAGGATATGAACCCAACGCCCTGGGCGTTCTCCAATTATCCACAAGTAAGCGCCAGTCGCCCCTTGCACAAGTATCAGTAGCTCCGCGATGACCAGCGCGCCCCAGAAGCTGCTGTCCAATCCTTGCTTGCGTATGGTGCGCCACAGGCCCCAAATTGCCAAGATGCCAAAGTATAATAATGCGGTGTTTGCCAGGCGAGCATGCAATACTTCAACGAATGACATGGCGTTCTCCTCAAATTAAAGAATCTGAAATTTCGAGGTCATCTTACCACATTCTCTCTTCTTGCCTCATAATACAATGGGCAATCTGGATTTCCCATAATAGATTGCTAGTTCTTGTTCCACGGCGCAATCGGAATACAAATCCGAATTGCAAGAAGAACAATCTGATGCTGCCAGGTCGTGGGGTGATGAACGGATCACCCGTTTGTGTAGTTCAAAATCACTCCAATTACCCGGCGAGACGTGTGACAGAAGGGAAGGTTTTTGGTAAACTTAGAAAGCCCTAAAACGCGTTTAATACACCTTATTTGTCTTGTTAGATGTTGGTATTGTGATACAATTCTCAAAATAGTAATTTTGTCAAATTTGTCTTATATAAGGAGAGTAAAGCTATGACCGTAAGTCCAAATGAGGCGGAGACAGATAAAAAACAGGTCACCCGGCGCGAGTTTTTGAATATTGCTTGGCTGGCCTCCCTGGGCTTCCTGACGGTCAATCTGGGTGGCGTGACGTATCTTTTCTCGATGCCTCGCTTTAAAGAGGGTGAGTTTGGAGGTCTCTTTAGTGTGGGCAGGGTTTCTGAGCTCCCAGAGGCAGGGGCGTCTCCCGTCAACTTCCCCAAGGTCAAGCTGTGGCTGAGCAACACCGAAGAGGGTGTCATGGCACTCTATAAGGTTTGTACACACCTGGGTTGCTTGTACAACTGGAACTCCCAAGAGGGCAAATTTATCTGCCCGTGCCATGGCTCTCAGTTTGATGCTAATGGTGAATATATTCAGGGACCAGCCCCTCGTTCGTTGGATCGTTTTGTCGTTCAGGCGGTTGATCCCAACACTAACCAGGTGCTCGCCGAGGCGGCTGATGGCAAGCCTATGCCTGTTCCTGACCAGTCTGACGCTGTCATTCGAGTGGATACAGGCAAGCGTATCCCGGGTGATGTCCACGCTTAATAGCATCCCAACTCACTTTAGGTTCTAGTTACTGAGAAGGTTCTATGCTGAAATCGCTCAATTTCCAGGATTTACGTAAAAAAGCCCTCGAGGCTTTCGACAATCGGGTGCGCATTATCACCGCCGGCATGGGGTTGGATGAACTGCGCGCTGTGGTACGCGGTGATCCCCCTACCGAGAAGCCAAATCCCCGCTATAAAGTTCACACCACCAGCTTCCTCTTTCATATTCGCCCACGCTATTATGAAAAGGGCAGCACGATATTTGCTCACACCTTTCGGCTAGGATTTTTCACTAGCTTCTTTTTCTTCGTCGAGCTGTTCACCGGTCTGATCCTGATGATCTATTACACCCCATCTCCGGCTGAGGCTTACAACTCGATTCTAGAATTGATGAGCAATGTCCCCTTTGGACAGGTGCTGCGCGATCTGCATCGTATTGGTGCGGAGGGGATGGTCATCTTCAGCGTGTTGCACATGCTGCGTACCTTCTTGACCGGCTCATACAAAAAAGACCGCACGTTCACCTGGCTTACCGGCGTATTCCTGCTGGGGATTACCTTATTTCTCAGCTTTAGCGGCTATCTGTTGCCCTGGGATCAGCTCTCCTACTGGGCGGTGACGATCGGTACCAGCATGGCTGAGGCGGCCCCATTGTTCGGCACCCAGGTCAACCTGCTGCTGCGCGGCGCGCCGGATATCGGCGCGGGCGGCTTGTTGCGTTTTTACCTCTTCCATGTCGTGCTCTTCCCGCTGCTGGCTATCTGGGTGATCAGCATCCATTACTATAAAGTATCACGCGAACATGGTATCTCCCTGCCGGCAAAAGTTGAAGAAGGCAATGTCGCGCCGGAAGCTAAGAAAGAAGCCAAGCAGCGGATTGACTATATCCCTGACTTGCTCACCCATGAAGTCTTCCTCACTGCTCTAGGGTTGTTCGTATTGGTTGCCTTGGTCACGGTCTTCAATTGGCATGCTCCACTGGAACACGTGGCGAACCCGCAGCAAACCCCCCTGGACACGAAAGCCCCATGGTACTTCTGGTGGTTGCAAGGGATGCTTAAAATTGACCCGGCAAGCATTCTCGAAAACCTGTTCAGCAGAGTAGGCTTGCAGGTTGAATTGAGTGCCTTATTGAACAGCAAGCAGATCATGGGGATAGTCTTGCCTACCATTCTGGCAGGGTTGCTTCTGGGTGTGCCTTACATTGACCGAAACCCGCATCGCAGTTTGTACAAAAGACCGGTGGCGGTTGGGTTTGGCCTGCTATTTACCCTGGTGCTTGTTGTGCTCAGCTATATGGGTCTGCCTGAGTATGGAATTCAAACGCCCGCCGCTACGCGCATCATCCAGGATCTGGCACCTGAGGAGGGTATAGGCCAATTGCGCGAAGTGCCGTTTGATCAATTGCGCGTGGGTGTGTACGAGGTGGGTGATACTATCCCGAGGAACCTTTGTCCGGATGAACCCGCAGGCTGCCCCGCGCTGACTGGCGTATTTGCCGAGTTCAGCGAGCGGATAAATTCAGCGGCGAAGAATGAGCATCTTGAGCCTTACCAGCGACTGCCCAACGCCCAAGCGGTGATGTTGATCGAAGATTGGCAGCACGACCTGCGCAAGGTCACCCTGCGTATTTTATGGGATGACGTCGCTTCGGGCCAGCCAAAGAGTTATGAACGCCATGTCTTCCTGCACCGTGCTCACGGAGCGGAATAGCATCTGGCTATAGGAGGGTTTCTCATCATTATGTCACGAGTGCAACTTGAGATCTCATTGGGCATCCTGCTGGTGCTGGCAACCGGCACGATCCTGATTTACCAGGGATTACTAGAAGAAGAGCGCATGGCGCGCTTCGAAGAACAGCAGCGCGCCCAGGCGATTGAGGTCGGGGCAGAGCTGTTTGATATCAACTGCAAGGGTTGTCATGGCCCACAAGGCGAAGGCACCCCAGGCCTCTGCCCGCCGCTCAACGATAAGTATTTCTTTACCGACCGACTTAAAGACGTCGGCTGGAGCGGTTCCATAGAGGATTACATTGTGGCAACTGTAGCCAGTGGACGGCTGACCTCCACGCGTCCCGAGCTGTACCCTGGTAATGTGCGCCCAGCCATGCCTGCCTGGTCCGAGCAATATGGCGGACCGCTGCGTGAGGATCAGATCCGCTTTATCGCTGCGTTTGTTGCCAATTGGGAAGCCACCGCCCCCGACCGGCAGTTGGCTCCTGTTCTGGCCGGGCCGCCCGTCGGTACTGACATCACCCAGGAATTACCTGCCGGAGATGCGGTGAAAGGCGAAGCCCTGGCCTCCTCGCAGGGCTGCATTGGCTGTCACGTGGCTGGGCCTACCGGCCCGCCCTGGAACCCAACTGCCGATCAGCCCGGAATTGGCGACCGTGCAGCCGCACGCCTGACCCAGAGTGATTACTCTGGCAATGCGGCTACGCCTGAACAATACCTGTTGGAGTCGATCGTGAATCCTGCGGCTTACCTAGTGCCCGGTTACGAAACTGTTCTGATGCCTGGTACTTACGGACAGACGATTACCGCTCAAGATGCCGCTGATCTGATCGCTTACCTGCTTACCGTGAAGTGAGGAGAATATGCCGGTCTTTCACCGCATGCGCTCATCTAGCCTTTTTCTCTTTGTTGCTCTGGTTGCTTTGCTGAGCTGGAATTTTGTGCACGCTCAGACATCAGGCGAGGAGCAAATGGAGCAGGGCGCCAGCATCTATGCTGCGAATTGCGCAGTTTGCCATGGCGATGATGGTCAAGGGCGCGTGGGTGCTACCCTGGCGAAGGACTGGCCTTCCATCCGACCCGACTTAAAAGTGCGCGCAACGATTGAGAATGGTATTGCTGGCTCGCCCATGCCGGCTTGGAGCCAGAAAAATGGTGGCCCGCTCACAGACGAGGATATTGACGCCTTGGTGGTGTACATCTTGAGCTGGGAGACAGGTGGCCCGCGGGTCTTCCCGCCTACTCCTACCTATATCCCTCGCCCGCTCATCAGCCCGGTACCGGATGTGGTCGGCGATCCTAATCAGGGGGCAATCCTGTACGACCAGAATTGCGCGGTTTGCCATGGAACCGAAGGACGGGGGCGCGTTGGCGCCAGCCTGGACAAAGTCTGGCCCTCAATCCGTCCCGATCTGGGCATCAAGAATACCATTTCGAATGGGGTGATGGGCTCGCCGATGCCCGCCTGGAGCCAGGTCAATGGCGGTCCGCTCACCGAGACCGAAATCAATAACCTGGTGGCGTTTATTATGGCGTTGGAACCTGCAAGCGAGGAAATCCAGCAGGCTCCTACACCGGCACCCGCGCCAGGGCCGCTGGCCGATTGGTTCGGTATATTGCTGGCGGTGGTCTTATTTATCTTGGTAGTTTGGATCGCAATTGTCCTGCAAACTCGCGCTCAGGCTCAAAACGATACAGAGAAATGATGTCTGATATGGGGGCAAGGGCCCCCATATCAGACATCATTAATCAGGTTGCTTTTTAACTCTCAACCATTCCAGCCCGCGAATTAGTAATCCTACTTGAGCGACACCTAGCCAAAAGAGTAAGAAGCTTAACACCCAGGCCAATGTGGTGACTGTGGCTGAAGCGCGGTTTTTTATGTTGATAACCCTCTTTTCCGCTCTGGTGAACAGCCCCTGGTATTGGTTAATCACTTTTCTCGATCCATCCAGGCTTTCGTTGATGCGCTCGATTTCCCCAGACATCAAGTCGATCTGCACCTGAATGGTTGTCAGGTTACGCTGCGTGCTTTTCAGCCCCACCTCCATATTGGAAAAAGATTTTGGCAGGTCATCCAGGCTCTCAGAAACCTGGCCCAAGGCGTCATTCAGCGGAACGCGTGGGTTATAGATCCTGGGGTTGAAAATCGTCAATGCACGCAGGACTGCGTCAATAATTTTTGCGCTCTCTTGTGCGGAGGACAAAGATGTCTGGGCGGAGGAGATTGTTTCTGGCAAGTCCTCGCCCATCAAGACCACCAGCGAATCCATCATGGGCTCTGAATCCTGGATGGATTTGCCCAAGGTGTCCACGGTGACACTCAAGGCAGTTACACTGGCCTGTACGGAATCTAGCGACTGGCTGGTGAGGAGCAGGCCATCCGAGGTGGTCCCCAGGCTTTCGTGGACCACTCGCAGGTTGGATCGAAGATATTGCGTCACCGGCTGGCGCAGTCGCCAAACCTGGACCAAAGCCGCCAAGGTGATCATGAGGCTACCGGCTGCCACAATAACCATCAGCAGACCAGTGAGGCGCTTAGAGGTTGTCATCTTTTTCCCTTATGGCTAGTATGCAAGGATCAGAACCCATTTTACCATCTCAATCTTTCATCTTGTGTCATTTGATTTATAATTCATCTCCATCCTATGAGTTTCACCTACCGATAGATAAAAACCTATGCACATTCTTGTCACAAACGATGATGGTGTAACTGCCTCAGGCTTACTTGCCTTGGCGCAGGAGATGCGCCAGGTGGGTCAGGTGACCGTCCTGGCACCAGACCGTAACTGGTCAGCCTCTGGGCATGTCAAAACGCTGGAACGTCCCTTACGGGTTAGAGATGTCATCTTAGCCGATGGTACCCCGGCACTAGCCACCGATGGCGCACCATCGGATTGCGTTGCACTGGCAGTGTTGGGCTTGTTGCCCAGCAAGATCGATCTGGTTGTGTCTGGTATAAACCCCTATGCCAACCTGGGTCACGATGTGACCTACTCGGGAACGGTCACTGCCGCCATGGAAGCAGCTATCTGGGGGCTTCCTGGAATTGCCGTTTCATTAAATTCCACGGAGAATGATCGCGGTCCGCTGGATTACGGTCCTGCGGCGCGCGTTGCCCGTAGGGTGGTGGCTGAGGTAATCGCTCGCCAATTGCCTAAAGCTACTTTATTAAATGTAAATGTCCCTTACCTGCCTGATGAACAGTTGAAGGGGATACGGATCACCCGGCAGGGGCTGCGCGTATACCATGATCTGCTGGTGACCCGCGAAGACCCGCGCGGCCGCCCGTATTACTGGATCGGCGGCGATGCCCCCACCGGTGTCCCGGAAAATGGGACTGATTTCGGTGCACTGTCAGAGGGGTTTGTCTCGATCACCCCACTGCATCTGGACCTGACCGCCTACCGGGCGCTGGAAGAGATGAGCGAGTGGAAGTGGGAGTGACCTTCTGAATACCGGCAAATCGAGTTCAGAACTGGACAAATCCGCCATCCTCATGTAAAATAACACGCCGTACTTTAGTTCGATGTTGGAGGCATATCTTTGGCTAATATTAAATCTGCAATTAAGCGCAACAAACAAAACGAAAAGCGCCGCTTGAGAAACCGTATCTTCAGAGGCCGCGCTCGCTCAGCTGTGAAGAGAGCCCGCTTGGCGATCGATGCAAACGAGGTGGATTCCGCCCGCCAGGCTGCCCTGGAGGCCATCAGCGCCCTGGACAAGGCTGCCGAGAAGGGTGTTCTGCATAAGAACAACGCTGCTCGGCGCAAGAGCCGTTTGATGCGCCACTTGGCCACGCTTGAGAAGCAAAGCGACTGATTGAGCAATCATTAATTAAATTGGGGATAGAAATGCATTCAGTGCATTTCTATCCCCAATTTCTCTTTAATTCTGTATCCTTTTAGAGCGGCATAAACCGCTCTATTCTGAATTTGACTTGATGTGGCTAATAATCCACTGAAAAGGGAGGTAGGTCAGCACGGCGCCTGTTTTATGCGTGATATAATCCTGGCTGGCATGCCCCATATTCAGGTGTAACCCATGTTTGAAGCAGAGCAGCAAGCTATCGAAAAGAGCATTATCGCTTATTGTGCTCAGAGTGGTCTGCCTGAGCCAGGACCGCTGCAATGGAGCCCCATCCCCTTCTCAGGGGAGTGGGGTATTTCTACCTCTTTCTTCCAGTTGGCTGCCCAAGAAGCGCGCCAAGGGAAGGGCGGTGGTGTTCCAGTACCTCAGCGCGCGGCGGAGATCGCCGCCGGTGTGGCGGCGTATCTAGGCACACCGCCTGGTTATTCTCGCGTTGAAGCTGTCAAGGCATACCTGAATTGTTACTTTTCAGCTTCCGAATACGCTCGCAGGGTGGTAGATACTGTGCTGACTCAGGGTGCTGACTTTGGACGAGGCGCAGTAAAGGGCGAGCGCGTCATGGTGGAGTACGCCAACACCAACACGCACCATTCCTTCCACATCGGCCATGCACGCAATGCATTATTGGGCGAGGCTCTAGCTCGCCTAGTGGAGTTTGCGGGCTTTGAAACGATCCGCGCCTCGTATCCAGGCGATATCGGCCTGGGCGTGATCACCGTGGTGTGGGCTTACCAGAAGTTTTACCTGGGACAGGAACCCTCTGGGGTGCATGAGCGCGGCCAGTGGCTGTTAAAAATCTACGTTGAAGCTACCAAACTGCTCGAACCCAGGGAGGACGAAACCCCGGAAGAAAGAGCCCAGCGTGAAAGTTATGAAACTGAGCGGCGTGAGATTTACCGCCGTTGGGATGCCAATGACCCCCGGGTGCGAGAGCTATGGCGGATGACCCGCCAGTGGAGCCTGGATGAGCAGCTTGCTATCCTGGATATGCTCGATATTCACATCGACGTCTGGTTCTTCGAGAGCGAAGTGGATGAATCTGCCAAAACCATTGTGGATGAACTGGTGGCGCTCGGCGTAGCCGATGATGAGCGCTCCAATGCTGGCCCGGTGATTGTCAAGATCGATGAAAAGCTTGGCTTGAAGAAAGAGAAATATCGCTCCAATATCATTTTGCGCAGCGATGGCACTACCCTTTACCTGACGAAAGACCTAGCCTTAGCCAAAGAGAAATTTGAAAAACACCATGTGGATCGCTCGATCTACGTGATCGACGTACGCCAGAGCCTTCACATGCAGCAGACCTTCAAGATCCTGGAGCTTTGGGGCTTCAAGCAAGCCGAAAAGTGCTTCCATCTTGGCTATGGCTTTGTCAGCCTGCCCGAGGGCGCCATATCGGCCCGGCGCGGGCGCATCGTGCTGTTCAAAGACGTGGCGGATGAAGCCATTCGCCGCGTGTTGAGCGTGATTGCGGAGAAGAACCCCGAGATGCCCGAGTCCGACCGCCAGGTGGTTGCCCGACAGGTGGGCCTGGGTGCTTTAGCCTATTCCATGCTTTCGGTGGATACCAACAAAGATATTGTTTTTGATTGGGATGCCGCTCTGAATTTTGACGGGCATACCGCTCCGTATATCCAGAACGCCTATGTGCGCGCCAACAGCATCCTCAAAAAGGCTGGTGGTCTGCCAGCGCCTGCCAGCTTCGATATGCCTTTTTCCAGCCATGAAGTACAGCTCATCGACTTGATCTCGCGCTTTCCCCAGGTCGTCCAATCGGCGGCTGGAGAGTATCGCCCGCTGGTGATGGCTAATTACGCCTATGATCTGGCCAGCACCTTTCATAGTTTTTACCACGTCGTTCCGGTAATCCAGGCTGATACAGAAGCCATGCGAGATGCCCGCCTGCGTTTGGTGGCAGCCGCTCGCCAGACACTTGCCAATGCCCTGCGGTTGCTGGTTATCCAGCCACCGGAGGTCATGTAGGCAAAAAGAACAGGTGCTACCTTTGATGCCCTATCGCTTGGAAAGAAAATCAATCATTGAGGAGATAAAATAGCATATGTCCCCTACGCGCATCCTGATCATGGGAGCCGCTGGCCGCGACTTCCACAACTTCAATGTTTTTTATCGCGACAATCCCGATTATGAAGTGGTGGCTTTCACGGCAACTCAGATTCCAGATATCGAAGGGCGCCTCTATCCGCCCGAATTGTCTGGCCCGCACTATCCCAAGGGCATCCCCATTTTCTCTGAGAACGAGCTGGTAAAGCTGATCCGCGAAATGCAAGTCGACATGGTGGATTTTGCCTACAGCGATGTGCCTCACGAGTATGTCATGCACAAGGCCTCGCTTGCTCTTTCCGCTGGGGCGGACTTCCACCTGTTGGGGATGGGCAGCACGCAACTCAAATCCAGCAAGCCGGTAATCTCGGTATGCGCGGTGCGTACCGGCTCGGGCAAGAGCCAGACCACCCGCCGAGTATCCTTGATCCTGCGGGGCATGGGCTATAAGGTGGCTGTCATCCGCCATCCTATGCCCTATGGTGACCTCACCAAACAGGTGGTGCAACGATTTGCCGATTACGGTGACTTGGACAAATACAATTGCACCATCGAAGAGCGCGAGGAATACGAGCCGCACCTGGATAATGGCATGATTGTTTTCGCTGGCGTGGATTACGAACGTATCCTGCGCCAGGCGGAACAAGAGGTGGATATTATCTTGTGGGACGGTGGCAATAACGATTTTCCCTTCTATGTCTCCGACCTAAAAATCGTGGTGGCTGACCCTCACCGCCCTGGTCACGAATTAAGTTACCATCCAGGGGAGACCAATGCCCGCTCTGCGGACGTGTTCGTCATTAATAAGGTGGATACCGCTCCCCCAGAGAACGTCATCAAAGTGCGCGAGCATCTGCGCTCGCTCAATCCGAACGCCGTGATGATCGAGGGGGCGTCCCCGCTGTTCGTGGATGACCCTGGTGCGATCCAGGGCAAGCGCGTGCTGGCGGTCGAGGACGGGCCCACTCTGACGCATGGTGAGATGGCATACGGCGCAGCCTGGGTGGCTGCGCGCCGTTTTGGTGCCGCTGAGATCGTGGACCCCAGGCCGTTTGCGGTAGGATCCATTAAGGCCACCTTTGAAAAATATCCCACCATAGGGGCTGTCCTGCCAGCCATGGGCTATGGCGGACAGCAGATCAAGGAGCTAGAAGAGACCATCAACCGCTCCAATGCCGATCTGGTGCTGATCGGCACCCCGATTGATCTCAATCGCCTGGTTAAAATAAATAAGCCAAACCAGCGTGTGCGCTACGAGCTGCAGGAGATTGGTCAGCCCACGCTGCAAGATCTTTTAAAGGCTAAGTTTGGTAAATAGGCTGGTAATCCAAGATCCTAAAGATCACCGAGATCTTTAGGGTCTTTATTTGGTGTATTATGGAAAACACACTTGCTCTCACAATCACCCATCGTTATTGGCCGCGGGCGAATGGATTGCTGCGCGACATACTACTTATCGGTGCAGGCAGCTTCCTTGTTGCTGCTCTGGCTCAGGTGCGCATCCCGCTGCCGTTCACGCCGGTGCCGCTCACTGGTCAGACCTTCGCCGTTCTCCTGGTTGGCGCTGCGCTGGGCAGCCGGCGTGGCGCGGCCAGCCTTGCGCTGTATCTGAGCGCAGGCTTGTTGGGCTTACCCGTTTTCACTGGTTTAGGGAGTGGTCTGGCTCATTTCGCAGGCCCTACGGGCGGGTATTTGCTCGGCTTTATTGTCGCGGCCTATGTCGTTGGCTGGCTGTGTGAGCGCCCTATGCCCTTCACCGCCAACAGGTTGGATCGCCGCTGGAGAACAGCCCTATTTCCTTTTTTGGTCGGCGAGATCCTGATTTACCTTTGCGGCCTGCCGTGGCTGGCGTCCTTTATTGGATCGGACCAGGCTCTGGCAGCCGGGTTATTTCCCTTTATCCCCGGTGATATTGTCAAGTTGTTGCTGGCAGCCCTGGTATTGCCAACCTCATGGAGGTTTATCGGGAAATAGCGTGAAGCCGCTTTGGGGATACTTCCTTCTCCTGGTGCTTTACTCCGAAAGATTATGCCTATCCTGAATTGGGGTTCTAAAAATCCCCCCGAGCCGATCCGCGCATCCCTGGAAGTGGACAGCCTGGTCTACCCCCAGGGATCTGGCTACCCGGATGCATCCCCTGAAAATTCTCTGATCTTTGGCGATAATCTGGCGGTCATGTCGGCCTTGCTTCCCAAGTACGAGGGGGCAATTGACCTGATTTATGCCGATCCGCCATTCTTTACCAATCGCCGCTACCCGGCGCGTGTGGGGCGCGGCGAGGACTCGCGCCGCCCGCGGGAATGGAAATTAGCCGAAGGGTACCCGGATCATTGGGAGGATTTAGATGCCTACCTGGATATGCTCTACCCGCGTCTGGTCTTGATGCACCGGCTTCTATCCCCCAGCGGAAGCCTCTACCTGCACTTGGACTGGCATGCCAACGCCTACGCTCGCCTGCTGCTGGATGAAATTTTCGGAGCTGAGCGGCTTCTGAATGAGATCATCTGGTTATATCATGGGCCTTCACCGGTGCGGAAATCTTTCAACCGCAAACACGATACCATCCTGGTGTACACCAAGAGTAAAGATTATACATTTAATACGGATGCCGTCCGCCAGCCCTATGATCCCAGTACGGTCAAGACCTTTGCTTCGTCGCCCAAGGCTGGCTTTGGCAAAGTGCCAGACCTCAAGCGAGGCAAAGTGCCAGAGGACTGGTGGTACTTTCCAGTGGTCGCCCGTCTGCACAACGAACGCACCGGCTACCCAACCCAAAAGCCTGAGGCGCTGCTGGAGCGTATCTTGCTGGTATCTTCCAATCCTGGAGATATAGTGGCTGATTTCTTCTGCGGCTCGGGTACCACAGCCCTGGTAGCGGCGCGTCTGGGCAGGCGCTTCATCGCCAATGACGTCACCTGGCGGGCAGTGCACACTACAAAAACCAGGTTGGTGGCAGAGACAAAAGAGTTATTCAGCATATCAAATCTCGAAGGATGGAAGGTTGAGACATCCGACCTGCCATCTTCTTCCTTTAAGGTAACCCAGACAGGCAACCTGGTCTCCATCGATACTGGCATGGAAATCGATCTGGATTATTGGGAGGTCGATCCAGCCTGGGACGGGCAGGTCTTCTCCAGTGCAGCGCAGGCCGTCCGACCGCGGCGTAAAGGCACTATTCCCTTAGAGCTCATGCTACCTGATAGCAGCAAACCTTCTGGGTCGCCAGGCGGGTATCCGCGCTGCGCTCGCCTGGTCACCACGACAGGCGAACAATACCAGATTTTGTTCTAAGCGAAGGAAAGTGGAGACCCGCTTAATGTACTCCAGGGTCAAGATTTTCAGCACCCTGTAGCTTGTGAGCCAGTTGGGCGGGCTTATGGATGAGCACGGGCAGGTGCTGGGGACAAATCCAGTAGACATTCCCCTGGTACTGGATCTGCAAGAGGGGCACCTGGGTATGGTCGCGTTCACAGTAAATGCAAGCGGATTGATTGGTTGTCACATTAAACTCCATTGTTTACGATAAATTTTTCTCGTAGATTCAGCGAATTATTCTCAGCACAAATAG
>DATCYX010000036.1:0-4111 GCA_036526235.1 Anaerolineales bacterium
TGTTTTGATTTCGGTAGTGGTATTCAGCCTATTAGGTCCTCTCCCCCTCTTCTGGCGTCTGGCAAGCCGCATTTTGCTCTTGCCTTTGCTGGCCGGATTGGCTTACGAGTATATCCGCTGGACTGCCAATCACTTGGACTCGTCGCTGGTGCAGGCATTGATCAAGCCTGGCTTGGCTTTGCAAGGTCTGACAACTCGCGAACCAGATTTGCCTATGCTTGAGGTTGCCATTGCCGCGTTCAACGCCATGCGCGCCTATGAGAGCCAGCTCGTGACGTAGTTGAAGTGGGTTGACGGATGTATCTCCGATAGCTAATTGTACGCTTCTTCATAGAGAGTAATACGAACCCCTGTCTCCGATATTTAAAAGGAGAGCGGGATCTTTGTATGTGGTATGAGGGCCTCTCAGCCTTGTATACCAGGTTCATCTTAATAGCCCATGTCATATCCCAAAGAGACCTCGAAGTATTTTTCGTAGCCTATGTTGTTTGAGTTATACTTATTGTTTGCCTATGTCCGAGCTAATCCGTAACTTTTGCATTATTGCCCATATAGACCACGGGAAATCTACCCTGGCTGACCGCTTGCTGCAACTGACGGGCACTATCTCCGAACGCGATATGACGGAGCAAGTGCTCGATAGCATGGACTTGGAGCGCGAGAAAGGGGTAACAATCAAGGCCTCGGCGGTGCGCATGCAATATACAGCCAGAGATGGCCTAAGCTATGAGCTAAACTTGATTGACACACCAGGGCATGTGGACTTTGGCTATGAAGTCTCTCGGGCATTGGCAGCATGCGAAGGCGCGTTACTGATTGTGGACGCAACCCAGGGGATTGAAGCGCAGACACTGGCCAATCTGTATATGGCTTTAGAAGCCGACCTGGAGATTATCCCGGTCATCAATAAGATCGATCTGCCGTCTGCCCATCCTGATCAGGTGGCTGAAGAGATTGGAAGCCTGCTAGGGACACCTGCAGAGAAGGTCTTGCGCATCTCTGCGAAGGCCGGGATTAATGTTGAGTCGGTGCTGGAAGCGGTGGTGGAGGAAATTCCCCCGCCCAGTGGGGATGACGACACCCCATTGCAAGCCTTGATTTTTGACTCCCATTATGACCCATATAAAGGAGTAGTTGCCTATATCCGGCTGATGGAAGGCTGCCTAAAACATACAGATAGCTTAAGGTTGATGGTCAGCGACGTGGTGCTCAAACCCGTGGAGATCGGCGTTTTTACTCCATATATGCGTCCAGCCCAAGAGCTTCGTGCCGGCGAGGTGGGCTATGTTGCCCCCGGTTTGAAGACAGTGCGCGAATGCCGCGTGGGGGATACCCTAACCCAGGTAACCCACCCAGCTGCCAAGCCTCTGCCAGGCTACCGCAAGGTTAAGCCCATGGTATTTGCTGGCATCTACCCTGTGGAAGGCGAAGAGTATGACGACTTAAGAGACGCGTTGGAGAAGCTACAACTGAACGATGCTTCTTTGATCTATGAGCCGGAGACCTCTCAAGCGTTAAATTTTGGCTTTCGTTGCGGTTTTCTGGGCATGTTCCATATGGAAATCATTCAAGAGCGGCTGGAGCGCGAATACGATTTGGATATCATTGTCACCGCGCCCTCGGTGGAATATGAGGTGATCTTGAATGACAACCGGGTTGTGCGTATTGATTCGCCTGCCCAATTGCCCGATGAGTCCCAGATTGTCGAAATTCGCGAACCATGGATGAAGATACAGATTTTCACCCCAACCGAGTTCTATGGGACTGTAATGGAGCTAGCTACTGGACGACGGGCGATCTTTACCGACCAGGAATATCCTGCTCCGATGCGGGTACAGCTCAATTTTGAAATCCCTCTCTCTGAATTGATTGTCGACTTTTTCGATCAACTGAAATCACGCACACGTGGATATGCCTCGCTGGATTACCAGTTTGCTGAATACCGACCTGATGATTTGGTCAAGCTGGAGATCCTGGTCAACAATGAGCCAGTGGATGCGCTGGCGACGATTGTCCATCGCAAGGATGCCTTCCATAAAGGTCAGGCGGTGATCTCCAAACTGAAAGATCTAATCCCGCGCCAACTTTTCGTTGTGCCAATCCAGGCTTACGCCGCTGGACGGGTGATCTCGCGTGCCAATGTCAAAGCTCTCCGCAAGGATGTATTAGCCAAGTGTTATGGCGGTGATATTACCCGTAAGAAGAAATTGCTGGAGAAACAAAAACGCGGTAAGAAACGCATGAAGATGGTTGGGAACGTCGAGATTCCCCAAGATGCCTTCCTGGCTGTATTGCGGCATGGGGAGGATTGAAACCACATTGGAAGTCAGCCAACCCCCCCAAGAAACTCGCCAGCAGGGTGGTGAGTGGAGGCGAATTTTGCCTGGCCTGGCGATCAGTTTGATATCGCTGGGTCTTGTATTCTATTTCGCAGACATAAAAAAACTGGGTGAAGCGCTAAAGCTGGCAGATTATCGCTACGTGCTTCTTTCGATGCTGGTAACTCTTTCCTGGTTATTTGTGCGCGGTATGGTCTGGCGCACCCTTTTGCAGGGCAGGGCCTCGTATTCGGCTGTATTTTGGTCGCTCAATGAGGGTTATTTGCTCAATAACCTGCTGCCTTTCAGGTTAGGGGAGTTTGGCAGAGCATTTTTGCTGGCGAGGAAATCTCGTTTGGAATTCTGGCAGGTGCTTTCCACGGTGGTCATTGAGCGCATTCTAGACCTGGCGCTCGCGGTGTGCTTGCTTTTTAGCACGTTACCTTTCGTGGTGGGCGCAACCTGGGCGCGTGAGGCGGCGGTCTTTGTGGGTGGTGCTGTTTTATTGGGGTTTGCCGCCCTGTATCTCCTAGCCCGCAATCAGGAGTATGCTGTAGGAATGTTCGAGCGTTTCGGTCGAAGGTGGCCGATTCTCGTCCGTCTGGGCGGGAGTACTATCACATCTCTGTTGAGTGGGCTGGGTGTATTGAACGACGGGAGGCGCTTTCTGCGGGCTCTGGCATGGGTGTTGCTTAACTGGCTGGTGGCTGTCGTCCAGTATTTCGTCATGCTGCGCGCCTTCTTTCCAGAAGCAATTTTGTTCTGGGCGGTTTTTTCCTTAGGTGTAGCATCATTGGGGATTGCCGCGCCGTCTTCTCCTGGAGCTTTAGGCGTCCTTGAGCTATCAATTGTTGGCTCATTATCTCTCTTTGGTTTGGATGCGTCAACAGCTTTAGCGATGGCGATCACGATACATCTTTTACAGTACTTGATCACGGGCGCTTTGGGTGCCTTTGCTTTGGCCCGTGACGGTGAATCGCTCATTGGATTGTATCGAAAATTGCGCGCCAAGAGTAGCGCAAGCGTTTAAACTCTTGCACGGGATGAATATATCCTATGGCTAAAAAATATTTAGTGACGGGCGGTGCAGGTTTCATCGGCTCTAATTATGTAGATCGCCTGCTGGAACGTGGTGGGCAGGTGAGTATCTACGATAATCTCTCTAGAGCTGGGGCGGAGTTGAACATTCAATGGTTGCAAGCAAAGCATGGGGCACATGCCTTTCGATTAATCGTGGGAGATGTTCGAGACTATGATTTACTGTTTTCTACCGTGAGAGATGCTGATGTCGTCGTACACTTAGCTTCACAGGTAGCAGTAACTACGTCCGTCGCTGAACCACGGCATGACTTTGAAGTTAACGCGCTGGGGACCTTTAATGTACTGGAGGCTGCGCGCTCTTCAGGCCGGCAGCCGGCTGTTTTGTATGCTTCCACGAATAAAGTCTATGGCGGCATGGAGCAGGTAGAGGTGCTCGAAGGCGAGACTCGTTATCAATATGCCCATCTACCCAAGGGAATCCCGGAAACCCATTCGCTGGATTTCCACTCTCCATATGGCTGTTCTAAAGGTAGCGGGGATCAATACACGCGTGATTATTATCGCATCTACGGTCTGCCAACCGTCGTGTTTCGCCAGAGCTGCATTTATGGACCAAGGCAATTTGGAATTGAAGATCAGGGCTGGCTGGCGTGGTTTATGATTGCAGCAGTCGCTTCCCGGCCAATTACTATCTATGGCGACGGCAAACAGGTGCGCGATGTGCTGTTTATTGATGACCTGCTGGATGCCTA
>DATCYX010000037.1:0-5556 GCA_036526235.1 Anaerolineales bacterium
TGATACATACATGAATGTGTACAGGCCAAGAGCCCGGCGCACTTTTAATGCTGATCTCAAACCAAACACCGTATTAGCCGGAGTTGCAGCAAGGGTTAATACCAATAGAACCAGGGCGGTTTTGCCCGTTCGGGATGTAAGCTCCTGGATTGGATTGATCGTCAGATTATCTTGAAAATAATCTACGCCCATCAGGATTAATGGAATCCATGCCCCAATGTGCACCGCCCATTGGAGCAAATTAAGCCTAGGAAATCTCATTGCCAAATTAGTAGTTCGCACGCAAATCCATACCTGTGTAAAGGTGCGCGACTTCGTCAGCATAGCCATTGAAAGCCAGCGTATCCCGCCGCCCGAGTTCGCCAATCCGCCTTTCCGAAGCTTGCGACCAACGAGGATGAGAGACTTCTGGGTTGACATTGGCATAGAATCCGTACTCGTCTGGTGCAGAAGCCATCCAAAATGACTCGGGCATTTCTTCCACCAGGTCAATCCTGACAATCGATTTTATGCTCTTGAAACCATACTTCCATGGAACCACTAAACGAAGTGGGGCACCATTTTGGGGCAATAGCTCTTTCCCATACAAGCCTGTTGACAGGATGGTTAAATCATGCATTGCCTCATCTAGCCTCAAACCCTCAACATAAGGCCAATCAAACCATCCACCCCTTTGCCCTGGCATCTGCTCAGGGTCAAGGAGGGTCTGGAATCGCACGTACTTCGCTTGCGAGGTGGGCTCCACTTCATCCAATAATTTCTTTAAAGGGAAGCCCAACCAGGGTATGACCATAGACCAGGCTTCAACACAACGCAGGCGGTAAATGTGTTCCTCGGCCGGAAATTTACTCAAAATATCTTCGATAGCATACGTTTTCGGATTGTGAACCAGCCCACCCACCTCAATTGACCACGGGCGAGTTTTTAGATCTTTGCTCAATGGAGCAACAGCTTCCTTGTCCATGGAAAATTCATAATAATTATTATAGTTAGTAATTTCCTCGTAAGTGTTAGCTGTGTCACCAAGCTCATCTTTCAATTCACTCGATTGGGGGTTGACAGTCGCCCCGGCATCCTCAGCCTTGGTTTCAGGAACCTTTTTCTCATCTGATGCCTCCCCACACGCCGCCAAAGCAAGCGCGCCGGCTGTGAGCGCCCCTAGCTTGATAAACTGGCGTCTATTTAGATAAACCTGTTCAGGTGTGATCTCAGAGGACAGAATTTTTTTCATTGTATACTCCTAACCCAATTCATATGTGCTAATAGTGTACCTGTTAATAATTAACTATTTATTACAAATAAGATAATAATATTCTAATATAATTTGGGGTTATTTATGGCTGAACTATTCAGCCTACCACAATTTTCTTTATGACTATGCGCAGTTACGAGGACTTAAACAACCCTAGACTGGGTGATGTACCTCAGTTTGCTCCATTAAAAACATGAGGAGCTTGGGCAGGCTTCGCCCGCCAAAACTCCTCGGTCATTTCCACTCCTGCGTAATATAAATGGTGAATTTACATCACTTCTAACTGCCCAAGATAGGCATCCGCATAGATTACCTTGTTCAAGAGAACCTGTACGGTTTTCCAAATTGCTTCCTGCTCAGGATCATCCATGTCTACATCATCAATGGAAGGCTCTTCCATGGCTTGTATGCGATCAGCAATCTTCAAGTACAGGCGACTAACAGGTGTCGATTCATCTCGTTCTTCGATGATGCGGATAGTGTCCTTCAATTTTTCCTCTAAAGGATTAGCTATCATCATCTGCAAGCCAACCCCCATCAACATCGCGCAGTAAACGCGGTTGATCAATGACCTTCGTTCGTGAGGTACGGCATTGGAAACATTGGAGAGGCCTACCGAAATGGTCGGCGGCGGATCCCAGGCATACTCCAATGTCCGCACCGCCTCAATCAACTGAGGACAGTATTCCTGGCATCCCGATACAGTCAGGACCAGGGGATCGATTATCAGATCGGAAATAGGAAAATCGATCTCAAGCATTCGCGGAATCAATGTCTCGAGAGCAATAGATACACGCTCATCAGCAGCTACCGGGATTCCGCCCGAGCCAATCGTCAGGGCAATCAACTTGGTGTTATATTTTTTTGCCAGCAAAGGCACTTTTTCTAGCCTTTCAGGCTCCGCAGACGTTGAATTAATGATTGGCTGAGCTTTACTGACATGCTTCAACCCAGCTTCGATTCCCAGGATGTTGGTGCTGTCAAAACAAAGCGGCACATCCACAACAGCTTCGACGGTTTTTACTATCCAGGGAAATACTTCCTCCCAATCCTTCTTGCGTGGACCCAGATTCAAATCCAGAGCTTGTGCACCGGCTTCAACCTGTTTTACAGCCTGCTCCTGGAAAAACTTTTGATCCTTGTTTGCCAGGGCTTCTTTGACCTTTTCAGAGATGATGTGGATATTTTCGCCTAAAATATACATGGTATTTCGCTCCCTCGATTTTTTGCAGGTCTAATCGATCTGAGCGCAAGATTATTATCCTGCGCATTACAGGTTCTCCCTCAGGTTTTACTCATCACGCCTTCAACGGATGGAAAGCGGGAAATATCCGTATGAGGTAAAAACAATGCCGACATGAACGCATCATAAAAAGTGTTATCAGCAGATAGCTCAATATACGTCATCCTGGATGCTACTGCCCGAATTTCTTCACGCGCCTCTTTGTCCAGCAGCGCGTAATAAGCACCCCGAATTGCAGTATTGCCTAAAAACTGGAAACGCTCCCAAGGCATATCGGGAAGGAGGCCAATCTGAACGGCTTTTTCGACATTTATATATTTCCCAAACGAGCCGGCAATGAGCACTTGTTCAACTGCCTCAAGCGGGATGCCTACGCTATCTGCCAGGATTGTGAACCCAGCGTATATAGCCGCCTTAGCACGCAGTAAATTATCAATATCTACGTGGGTAATAACGATATCCTCTCCAATGGCGCTATCTTGACCCCAAACAATGACATATTCGAGTCCATGCTCGCCTTCACGCACACGTGGTATGCCTAAATGAGCATTGATGTTACCGCCCTTGTCCACTAACCCGGTGATGAACATCTCCGAAAGCAGCGAGATTAAACCACTGCCACATAGTCCGCGTGGCTTCACGCCACCGATTACACGAAACGTTGGCTCGAAAGTATCACTGTTGACCCATACTTCTTCAATAGCCCCTTTGGTAGCTCGCATACCATGTATGACGCCAGCGCCCTCAAAAGCTGGTCCAGCCGAACAGGCACATGTCACAAGCCACTCTCTTGAACCGAGCACAGTCTCGCCATTGGTGCCTACATCTAGAAATAGGGTCAGATTCTCGGTATTGCTCATGCCCGATGAGAATACACCCGCGCTAATATCAGCACCAACATAGCTTGCGATGCCAGGAAGGCAGTCAACTACTCCTTCAGGATTAATTGCCAAGCCAACCTCATGCGCGGAGAGTAAAGGCAAATGATTTACAGCTGTAATAAATGGCGCCAAACGGATGCTGGTTGCCGGAATACCTAAAAGCAAGTGCATCATGGTGCTGTTACCGGCAATACTTGCCTTCACCACTTGATCGGGAGTTATTTTGACTCGCTTGCAGGCCCTGTCCAACAGTGCATTGATGGTTTCAAGCACCAGTGAGCGCAACTGATCACTTCCGCCGTTTTTGGCCGAAAAGACAATACGAGAAATCACATCTTCGCCGCGCGAAATTTGGCCATTGTACTCTGCAACCTGTGCGTGCACTTTTCCTGTGACTAGATCCACAACCCATAAAGTGATCGTGGTCGTTCCAATGTCAATGGCAGCCCCCCACACAGGTTCATTCAGGAGTTCATGTCCAGGTCGGAGGTCGATCAAACGCGCCGAGCGAGCCGGTTTATCCCAAGATTCGGATTCCAAAATCGCCGTGACCCGCCAATCGTCTTCACGTAATACTGCCCCGATCTTGCGCAATAGAGGTAATGAGATATCAATTTCGCCAATATCGGCTTGTTGTCTCATCCCAATTTTCAGACGACTCAAATCATCAGTCTGGTCATCCATGCTGGGTGGAGTGAGCATCAGTGTTAACCTGCGGACAGTCTGTGATCGGGCAAAATCATAACCCTCAGGGACCTCAATCTCCGCTACCGTGCGATCAGTAGTGAGGCGCCGCTCGATTTTTTCTTGGGGCGGCACGCTAATAGATACGTCACCCTCGACAACCGTCTGACAAGCCAGGGCATAACCTCGCTCAAGATCCTCTGAGGATAAACGCAGCATGCTGCGGCGGCGCACAGACCCGGAAGTAACCAAGACTGCGCACCGGCCGCAGCGGCCCTGCCCTCCGCAAGGTTGCATGATGTCCAGCCCTGCCTCGCGCGCGGCCTCGGAAAGGAGCGTACCGGTAACTACGCGCACAGGATTGGGCGACTTGTCAAATGTAACGAGATGTTCAGCCATTCACTCTCGATATTTGCCAACAATAAGCGAAAAATATATCGTGGATCGGTCGCAGTCTATCACCTTTTATAAGGCTTGCTTCATGAATTTGGGGATATCCACCGCCTCCCGTGGGCCGACGCGTATCTCCCAATCTGGCAGTTCGCTTTCTAACTCACCCGAGAGCACAGCAACGTGTCCCGGCAAAACTAGTCGGTGACGGGTGACTTTATCCGCCACATTGAAGGTCTTAACCGCTTTGGCAATTCGTTCCGAATCAAACTTGCCAGCCGCCCATGCCGTCAAGACGCTCATGCCCTCCGCATCAGTCACCAGAAGCCAGGCCGGTAAGCCAGAGCCCTCCACTTCATTCGCCACGCTAAAGTAGGTAATGCTGAAGTTCGTAGTGACCAAAACAGGATCGTCAGTCTTTGGATTGTTGATCTCGTAGAGGCCAGGCTGTACCTGGATCGGCTTTTGTGGGTCGGTATAAATGTTCTGGCGTAGAACCAAAATCGGATAAGCCAGTTCGGGCGCGAACTGATCCAGGACGACAAAACCAGAATACTTGGTTATAGCTTGCGCGGCATCTGCCGGCTTAGAGGCAAATGCCATGCTCGGATATCCTAAGGGGCGGAAGTTCTTCTTGAGCGCCAGCCGGCGAATTTGTGTGTTCATAATTAGAGCAGTACTCAAGCCGGCACTAGCAGGATGCAAAACCAGGTCTTCGACGCCTTTGCCCTTGATCTTCTCGGTTAAGTCGACTAGCCCTTCCAAGGAATCGGCGATAACTGCCAGGGCTGCTTTGTGTTGCTTGGCCAATTCAGCCATCGCTTCCCAGTTATCCACGCTAGCGCCGTAAATCAGCGGAGTCTCACCATCTACTGCACGCAAGCCAGCAGACATCACATCAGAATTGAGGCTGATCATAATGAGCGGTTTTTGGCTGGCAGAGCGCACAGCCCCGATAGCATCAGCAAATTTTGTCGCGTCGCCAGAGACAGATTCTACAGCGATGCCATCAATTGTCAGATCAATACCTACATAATTAGCAGTGAATGCATCCGCTCGGGCAACCTCAGCCTTGATATCATCAATTGCGCGATCGTCTTGGACTT
>DATCYX010000038.1:0-4804 GCA_036526235.1 Anaerolineales bacterium
CCCCCAAGAGCGCGTTCTAATGAAAACATCCATCGGTAGCACGCGCATCGTCGATACGCTAAGCGGCGAGTTGCTGCCAAGAATTTGTTGAAATTAATCTGGGCGATCAAGCCATAGCTCACGGTATTCACGATTCCAATCATCCAAAAAACGAATCGCTACGACAATGCCAATGCACAAAGTGGTCCAAAATAGTTCACCTCGGAATCCAGCAATCCACACACCCCAAGGTAAACATAAGCTTGCAAACACACTGGCTCGGGCGCTATGACGAATTAACAAAACCAGCACGACCAATAATCCCACCCCGATCATAAACCATATAAAGTTTACTGCCAATATAGCCCCACCAGAGGTGGCCAAGCCCATTCCGCCACGAAAACCAGCCGTCACAGGCCAACAGTGACCGATAACAACCAGGGCAGCGCTTAAGGGAGCCACCCATTCTGAATTGCCATATGTGCGTGCAAGATATACAGCGAAGAAACCCTTGGTGAGATCCAGAATGAAAACAAATACCCCTCCAGCAAAACCCACTTGACGGAATGTATTTGTCGCCGTAGCATGCCGAGATCCACTTGCGCGCACATCCACACCTTTGAGCCAGCGCGTGACCCAAATTGCGAATGGCAGCGATCCAAGCCCATAACCAAATGCAGCTAATGCTATATCGAGAACTATATGCATCAGATATCCCCGATTTACTTAAGCATTTTTTGGTTTATTTCAAGTCTTATCAATAATCACCCAGGCGGAGAACTCTTCCCTCACAATCTGTGTGTTTGTTTTGAATGGACGAAATAATTCGACGATTTTTGGCGGGGAGAGAAAATGGCTTCGCATCAGGAGTATTTTCTCTGCAATCGCGATCAATTTGACCATAAATTTCCCGATATCTGGCTCCTCAATTACAATTCGGCCTCCTGGCTTCAAGACCCGGTATAGCTCAGCAGCTGTCTCCTGCTGGTCTAAAACATGATGCAATGCATCGATCATAATAATACGCTCAAATGTTTCGTCCGGGATAGGCAAAGATTCAGAGAAGGAACAGATCAGCGATAGACCATCTTTGGCTTTGGCTTCAGAGAGCATGCCAATTGATAAATCAGCAACCACGACCCTCGAAACATACCTCTTGAGCGATTGAGCTACCCGTCCCGTACCGCCACCTGCGTCAAGCAATCTCCCATCCACTGGCAGTCTAGCCAGTTCGATCAACTTCTCTGCCCGGCGTAAAGGGATAGCCTTATCATAAAATGGTGCAATAAATCCAAAGTGATCCAATGTTTTGATTTTCATGAGCACATCATCATTCCGCTATATCGTCAAACTTATAAAACCAGTAATCCAATCCCTCGAGCCACAAGAGCTGCCAGCAGCGCGATCACCACAGTTAGAAGGGCAATCAGGAACATCTCCCGCCAGCCAAGCTCGCGCTTGAGCACCGCAAGGGTAGCCAAGCAGGGGATGTAGAATACAACAAACACGGTAAATGTCACCATCTGGATAGGTGTAAGTCCATCCGCAAAGTCAGTAACACCCAATGCCTGCCGCAGCATAATCAAAGATAGCTCCTTCCTCAAAATACCAAAAATGAGCGGAACGCCAACTCGTTCGGGCAACCCCATTACCCAAGTGAGCGGACGGACAAGGACATTGAAGATGTCCGCAAATTGAAAGTAATTTAATATAGCCAGTACCACACTTCCAAGTATAAGAATCGGCCAAGCTTCAACAACGAATTCCCGCGCCCTGAACCAGACTTTAAAGAAAATATTACGCAAAGTGGGCATTCGATATACAGGTATTTCAAGTATCAATCCCGGTGTCTCTTCTGGCATCAAACTGGTAAGCAATCGTCCTGTAACCGCAATAACAAACAGGTTGAAAACATAGATGCCCAACGCCAATCGCGGGCCAAGGTAAAATGCCACAAGCCCAAAAACGACAGCCAGGCGGGCCGCGCATGGTACCAGAGTTGCCAATGCGGCTGCCAGGAACCGATCGCGACGATCTTCCAGCATACGCGTAGACATCACTGCTGGCACATTACATCCATAACCCAGGATGAAAGGCACAACGGCTTTCCCATGCAATCCAATTCGATGCATTAAAGCATCCATCAAAAAAGCTACCCGAGGCAGATATCCTACATCCTCCAAAAATCCCAGCCCAATCAGGAATGGGAGTAGATACGGCAAGACAATAGCTACTCCCCCAGAGATTCCTTGCAAGATACCTACAAGTATCTCACTGCCTAATGTACCCGATCCTAATAAGGTAGACAATGTCAGGTCTAAATTATTGAAAAACCCAATAAGAGGGGCTTCCAGCGCACTTCCCAGGCCATAGATCACTTCGAAAAATATAAAAAGTATCGCACCAAGGAAGAAGTAACCCCATATTGGATGGAGCAACAAATTATCCAGCCTGTCACGAAGGATAATCTTGCGTTCACCTTGCTCGACCACCTTTCCCGCCAGGTTAGCCGCAAGCCCGTGTCGCTCACCGCTGATCGTCCAGACAGATGACTGGCCTCGAATTTGCTCCAATCTTTGTTGGGCAGATTGAATTTGGGAGATTAGACCGGGGGTCTGGGTGGCAACCTGCGCAATCAGGGCTTCATCTCCCTCTAGAAGCTTTATCGCCAGGGGTTCAGCATCCCAATATGCGTCTTTGCCATCCAAAAATGTCGCCAGGGATTGTATTGCTTCTTCGATATCAAGACTGTAGCTAGGTCGCTTTGGCGTCTTTCTTGATTTTGCAATTGCAAGGGCGGAGAGAAACACCTTTCTCACCCCGCGGCCCTTGCTAGCTACCAATGGCAGAACTGGAATTCCAAACAACTCCTCAAGCTGCGCACCATCAATCTTTAGGCCCATATGCGCAGCTTCGTCCATCATATTGAGTGCTATCACCATCGGATGCTGAAGCTCCAGCAATTCTATGGATAAGCTTAACCCCTGCGAGAGATGGGTGGAGTCAATAACGTTGATGATCACATCGACCTGTCGTGAACCCAGATAGCGCAAGGTTTCTCGCTCAGCTGGATTAGTGCCCGTCAGGCTGTATGTGCCAGGCAAGTCAACTAGCTCAATCACCTCTCCGGCTACACGCACTTTGCTTTCTGTATAATTGACGGTAGTACCTGCAAAATTACCTGTTTCGGCCTTATAGCCCGCTACCTGATTAAAGAGCGTACTTTTTCCGCAATTAGGCTGCCCAATTAGAGCGAAGCGCATTCACTTTTCTCCACATCGATGTGAGACGCCACCCCCCTGCCGATTGCGATGACTCGTCCACCCACCTCGATCATTATAGGTCCACCTAAAGGGGCATGGCGGATAATTCGGATACAATCCCCGGGCATTACGCCCAATTGGCGTAATTTATGTGCCACCCCTTTACCACCAATAATATTAACCACTCGTAGCCATTCATCGTTGCCAGCATCAATTAACTGCATTCAAGCCTCGTAAACCAAGTAAAATCGCACAGGCATTATATCCCAACTACCCGTAAGATTAATATACTTGGGTTGGGTACTTTTAGAGACAATACTAGGACAGCAAGTCAGTATATGTTTATCGATATATTATTGGGAAATTGATGCGGTAATCAGAAGAAGGATCAACTTGGACAAAGTTGATTAAAGTAAAATTGCGTGAGCAATCATTATAAGTGGAAAAATAAATCTTCTCTGTCAGGGGTTGTCCTGCAAGGTCGTAAAGTAAAATCCATAACGTCCCATTCGATTCAATGGGATGATCCGACAGAACAACATAAAAACCTCCAGGGCCCAGAACAGGGGCATTGCCGCTTAATTGCAGATGAAAAACATCAGAGCCAGCTAGAGAACCGCCAACCTCAACAACAAGTTGTACGACCGGTTGCCCGCTCAAATCAAATGGTTGCCCACCAACACCCATAAAATTACACCCCGCCTCAGGCTGGATAAAGTTAGCCATGGCAACGGGTGAGCCAGCTTGAACTCTATAAACGGGCGTCTCGAGTGAACTCACACTCCTCTCCACGTTTATCTGGGGAATTACAGGCGACTCCACTGTTTGCGTTGGCAGGACTGGAGCAAGCGCTTCAATCGTAGGGGTTTGCAATGTGACCGGCAAATCACCTGGCAATGGGAACTGCGTATCCAAGGGCTTATCAGGTCCTACGGTTGGGAAGATTAGTTCTCCGGTATCAGTTGGATTAAGTTGAGAACATGCAGTCAAGCCAAGGGAGAAAACAAGAATGGCAGTAGTAATCGACAGCTTATACATCACATGCTCCTTCATCCACTGACAGGTGTTACAAGTTTCATGCCCAATATCGAAGTACCTCATGGTTATGGTAAGATTGGTTCCAATTACGAGCGCAAGCACAATGTAGCAGAAATACATTCAAACCCGCATGAAACATGGATATTGGTCGCTTGCATGTATCTTTGTACTGGTTATTATAACCAGCCTGACGCGCGCTTGGGTGGCGAAAGCCAATCAATCGGAAGCGCAGGAGCCTGACCCCACGCCTGTTTCCCATACGATCACACCCAGCAACCCAGATCCTTTTACCTCAACACCACAATTCACAGCTACAGATATTTTTACTCCCACTTCGACCTTGGAGCCGACAAGCACTCTTATCCCCGCCACACCCACCGTAACCCCAATAACCAGCCCGACGCAACTTCTCGAACAATTTAACGCCGAATCGCCAACTGAAAGCTCGTCCCCTGCATCGATTTATCTTCCGCTTATCCTCCGGCAAGATGCCCCTCTTCCACCGCCAAACTACACACCACCGG